>JBGCDY010000118.1:0-19166 GCA_045105835.1 Chitinophagales bacterium | reverse complement strand
TATACTTCTTTCATATTATTATTTTTGGTGGAAAGTTACTACTTTCACAAAAATTGTCAAAGAACCTAAGAAAAAAATAAATGAACACCTTAATTCCCCTTTTGAAAGGGGTTGGGGTATGTTAGCTAAAAATCGTTCAGGTTATTTTTTTACCGTTACTAAGCGAAATGATTAGCTATTCCTACAATCCAATTTGGTTGCCTCCAAACATTTGTTAATAATTTTAGAAATACCCAACAATTACCCATCTTTTGACAAAAAAATTGGAACTCCTCCCGCTTACAACTTGTTGAATACTAAAAAAGTCTTACCTTTATTTACTCGGTGAAACCTTCAAAATAATTCAATCCAATGAAGAATTTAGGCAACTCTAAATCAAAGAGGTTTTGAATTCGGACTTTGAACTTTCACTTATATCTTTCTCGCTATAAAAGGCGCAAACCTCCATGAACACCGCATTTCTAAAATACATTACCGACGACATCCCCTTCAATCCTCAAATGGCCGATTTACGAGCATTGAAAGACCAATGTTTTGTATTTCCAACAAGGCGGGCAGGCGTTTATTTCAAAAAATACCTAACCGAACGATTTGCCGACCAATTCATTTGGAGCCCCTATGTATTCAGCATCGTTGAGTTTACCCAGTTTTTGTCCGACAAGGTGATACTCGACCCCGTGACAATGGTATTAGAACTCTACAAAATCTACCACCTCCACGAACCCGAAATCAAATTTGACAAGTTTTATCCTTGGGGACTACTGTTAATCAAGGACTTTGATGAGATAGACAAATACATGGTCGACCACAAACAATTGTTTGCCGACCTGCGAGACATGCGCCAAATCGATGAGTTTTTTGAATTGGATGACGAACAATTCCAGTTTTTGAAGCAATTTTGGAACGTCTTGGACAAAGAACAAAACACAGAACTCGAATCCGAATTTATCCGAATCTGGGAAATATTAGGCAGCGTTTATGAGGAATTTAAAGCCAATTTGGAGGAAAACAATGCCGCTTATGAAGGCATGGCACAACGAGAAATCCTTAGAAAACTGGGAGATGGCAGCTTAAAATTGCCCTTTAGTAGAGTCGTTTTTGCAGGCTTCAATGCCCTTTCGACAGCCGAAGAAAAACTCTTTGAACACCTTAGCGAAAAAAACATCAATGGCAAAATCTATTGGGACAGCGATGCCTACTACATGACCGACCCCAAACAAGAAGCCAACAAATTCCTCAGCCGCTACTACAAAAAGTGGAAATTCCATCCCAAACACGATTGGTCACAACAGACCGATTTCAGAATCGCTGCAAAAAATGTCCACATCATCGGCATTCCCCTCAAAGTAGGTCAGGCAAAATACACAGGTCAATTGCTGCAAAACATGGTCGAACAACAACAGCTCGAAATGAGTGAATCGGCTTTGGTTTTGGGGGATGAAGCCCTACTTTTTCCGATGCTCTACGCTTTGCCAAACGAGATAGAGCAAATCAACATCACAATGGGTTATCCTCTCAAAGACAGTCCTTTGTATCGTTTGATGGATACCATTGTACAATTGCAGAAAACCATAAAAATCACCGAAGAAAAAAAGGACAACAGTTCTTCCGAAAAAAAATCGGATAATTCTACCAAAGAGATATTCTACAGCAAGTACATTCTTCAAATCATCAACAATCCTTTCATTCGGTCATTTGACCAAGAAGCGGTGCAGCAATACACGGATTATATCGAATTCAACAACTTGATTTTCATAGGCAGAGACAATATTTTGTCCCGTTTGCAGCATCCCGTTTTCGGAAGAATTTTCGCACACGCTCCTTTTTTCCTTGATTTAATCGAAATCTTCAACGATATTTTGGTTTTTATCTTCAATAGGATTGAAGACGAAAACAAGGAAAAAGCGGAAGCCGAACAAAAGGAGAAGGGTGACTTCAATGTGAAACCTGGTGAGGTCAATGAGGAATCGGCTAAAATTGAAAAAACAGTTGAGCAAGAATTTATTTACCACACCTTGCTACAATTGCAGAAGCTAAAGGAAACACTTCAAAAATACCGACAAACCGTTACCAATGATACTTTTTGGAAGCTCTTTCGAGAAGTGATTCAAACCGTAAAATTGCCTTTTACGGGCGAGCCATTGGAAGGGCTGCAAATCATGGGTTTTTTGGAGACTCGAACATTGGACTTCAAAAACATCTTTGCACTTGGTATCAACGAAGGTGCAATCCCGTCGAGCAAACCCCACCAAACATTCATCCCTTTCAATCTAAGACGATGGGCAAAAATGCCTACTTTCTTAGACCAAGATGCCATTTATGCCTACCACTTCTACCACCTATTGCAGCGAGCCGAAAACGTGTATTTGATTTACAATACCGAAATCGGCAATTTTGGTTCGGGCGAAAAAAGTCGTTTTTTACTGCAAATGGAGCATGAATTGGAGATTTTGGCTCCAGATATCAAGATTCAAAAACACATCATTGCTACACCACTTCAAAGTAGTCCTGCTATAAAAGAGCCTTTGGAGGTCGTCAAGACAAGTGAAATCATGACCGAACTCAATCGGTACATCGAAAATCATCCAAACACCAGCAAGGAAAATGCTCGTAGGCTTTCACCTTCTGCCTTAACGACTTATATCAATTGTCCCGTACAGTTTTACTTCAAACACATTGCGAATCTCTACGAATTGGAATCCGTCAAAGAAGACATTACCAACCTCGTATTTGGGAACATCCTCCACCACACCATTGAATTTACCTACAACGATTTTATCTACCAACGCATTCGCACCCAGAACCTTTTAGACAGAAACAAACTCCTCCACGCTTTGCACAAACAATTGGTGGTAAAGCAGTTTTACAGTCAGATTTTTCGTAGCGACCAATTGGAAAAACACAAGGAGCACCTCAATCAAATCGCACCAGAATTTGATTCATGGCTCACAGATGTGCTTCAAAATATCAAAAGTCAAGAACGCAAATCATTGGAGAACAAACTCTCTCAAGATTTGAAGCAATACCATGTGACCAGAAAGCAGTGGACTCGCAAACTCCTACGACAAGCCAAACGCAGCATTGTCAAAGAGTTCATGCACCAACAACCCAACTTGTCGATGTTGCAGCCCGAAGACATCAAATCTTTGCGACTGAACGAAAAGGGATTGAAGCGAAAACTGGATGAAGCATTTAGCGAAAGCAATTTTGACTCACAGCATTTGCAGGTCGGCAAAAATCTTTTGCTGCAAAGGGTAATTCTCAATTTGGTGAAGAAAATTTTGCAGCACGATGAAAAGGATGCACCTTTTAGGATTGTGGGTTTGGAGTCTTCGGAGGTCAAAGTGACCCTGAATATTGGTGGAGCAAAAGGAGTTGATGAAAATCGTGAGGTGGCATTGAAGGGGGTGATTGACCGTGTAGACGAAATTATTCTTGAAGATGGCAAGCCTGCCTACCGCATCATTGACTACAAAACGGGAGCAGTAGAATTTGTGGCTGCAACAAGTCGGGGCAAAGCGATTCCTATTGACGCTTATTTCCACAAGTATTTCGACGACCCAAAATACAAAGCGGGCTTCCAGATTTACCTTTACAGTTACCTCTATTGGCGACAAGAACGAGACGAAAACAAGGTCGAAAAACCACGCATTTTGGCAGGCATTTACTCATTGAAGGAGGTGAACAAAGGGATTCGCTATTTGAGGGGTAAAAAACTGATTGACAATAAATTTTTTGAAGGTTTCGAAAACAGATTGAAGCAAATGCTCCAAGAATTATTTGACCAAGAGGAGAATTTTGTGCAAACCGAAAAAGAGGATAGGTATAAGTTTTCTCCTTATAAACGCTTGGTTAACTTTTAACTTGGGCTAAGTCCAATAAAGTATTCTATCTAAAATTTGGACAAGTTTTTGTACAAAAAAAGTAGTACCTACTTTAAGCCCAATAATGACATGGATTCAACAAATACAAAACCTCCCCAAGAAGCTACTTAAAATTGGCATCACCGAAGAACTTTCTTTCTCCGAAAAACTGAGAATAGAACTCTCCAATCAGTTTATACTATTTGCTTTTCCAGCAGCCATCTTTCATTTGGTCTATAATTTTTTGACCATTAACACATTGAGAGGTTATGTTTTGGTGACACTGTGGTTCTGTATAATGGGGACTACATTGATGTTGAATCACCACAAAAAACACCTTGCTGCCAGACTTTTTATACTCATCATCTCCTCATTGGTTATTGCGACTACACACCTACTTTTTGGATGGGTTCAAAGGCTTGACTTCATGTACCTTTTGTTCATTCTCATCAGTTGCTACATATTGGAGCGAAAGCCTGCGGTTAGTGTAATTACTTTTATTTTGTTGATATACACAGGAGTATCTCTATATATCAGTAATTTTGGCCCTATCTCTCCATCCCGAATCATTGGTTCTGGAACATTCGCCTATTTCGCATTCGCAGTAGTCATTACCATCAGCTTGACCTCGAAAATGCTTCGAGAGAATTACCGATACAACCAAATCACCATTGAGCAGAACAAAATTTTGGAAGCACAAAATCAGGAATTAGAGCGTTTTACCTACATTGCTTCCCACGACCTCAAATCTCCTTTGAGCAATATCATGGGTTTTTCGGACATCATTGAAGAAGACCTCAAAGAAGAAAACTACGAACTTGCACTCCAACATTTATCCTACATTCAGACAAGTTCCAAAAGAATGTCTTATTTGATTGAAGACATTCTTGAATTGTCCAAAATCAGAAATGAAAACGAGGAAAATAGGTCTTGGGTAAACCTGAATAAAATCATGAAGACTATTCAGCACACGATGACGCAAGAACTCCAACAAAAACAAGCACAAATTTTCTATCAAAACCTTCCGAAATATTACTGCAATGAAACAGAGTTTTCCTTATTGTTTCAGAATATCATACAAAACGGACTCAAATACAACGATAATCCAATACCTGAAATCAATATTTGGGCAAGCCAATCAAATGATTCTATTTTGCTCCATTTCAAAGACAATGGTATAGGGATAGCTCCTCAGCATTATGAACAAATTTTTGAATACTTCAAACGCCTACACAATCAAACCGAATACGAAGGGACAGGCATTGGCTTAGGGCTCTGCAAAAAAATTGTCCTGAATTATGGTGGGAGAATCACCGTTCAATCTGTACTCAAAAAAGGCAGTACTTTTACCATTGCACTCCCCCTACTCCAGTAATTTGAGCACCTACAAATAACTACAGCAGAAAAACTGGACAAGTTTTTGCATTCATAGCGATGCGATAACAATTAGCATCTTTTTAACAATGACATGGATTCCCCAAATATCAAAACTTTACAATAAACTACTTAGAGTAGGTGTGACAGACGATATGTCTTTCGCCGAAAAACTCAGAACGGAATTGTGCAATCAACTAATCATCTTTGCTTTCCCTACTGTACTCTTTCACTTACTTTACAATTTTTTGACTCTCAATTTGTTGAGAGAATACTTGTTGGCGGTATTGTGGGCAATTATTTTATCCACTACCATGGTTTTGAATCACTACCAAAAGTACTTCATTGCTAGAATTTATACCATCGTCGTTCCATTTGTTATCATTGCCATCATTCATGTTTTATTTGGTTGGGGGCAACGACTTGACTTCATGTATCTTTTGTTCATTTTGATTGGTTGTTATATTTTAGAACGCAAAACTGCCATATTCATAATCGCCTTTATTTTATCGACTTATGTGGGAGTTGCGGTTTATCTCCATTATTTTGAAGCTCCCTTTGCAGCCTACGTTCTGCCTTCTGGCGCATTTGCTTATTTTGCATTTGCGGTCATTATGACCCTGATTCTAACATCAAAAGTTCTTCGAGAAAACTACAAATACAACCAAATTACCATTGAACAGAACAAAACTTTGGAGATTCAAAACCAAGAATTAGAGCGTTTTACCTACATTGCCTCTCATGACCTCAAGTCTCCTTTGAGCAATATCATGGGCTTCTCGGATTTGATAGAAGAAGAATTGAAGGACGAAAACTACGATACAGCTTTGCAGTATCTGACGTATATCCAAACAAGCTCCAAAAGAATGTCTTATTTGATTGAAGATATTCTCGAATTTTCGAAAATCAGGGAAGGCAACAAGGAAAACAGAAAGAATATTGACCTCAATAATGTTGTTGAAACGGTACAACAAAGTTTGAGTCAGCTAATAGAGAGCAAAAAAGCAAAGATTTCCTATCAATATTTGCCCTCCTATTACTGCAATGAAACAGAAATCACCTTGTTGTTCCAAAATTTGATACAAAATGGCATCAAATACAACACACAGGCTGAACCCAATATCAAAGTTTGGTCAAGTCAAAACCAAGACTCTATTTTGCTGCACTTCAAAGACAATGGGATTGGAATTGACACCAAACATCACTATCAAATTTTTGAATATTTCAAACGCCTTCACAACCAAAACGAATACGAAGGAACAGGAATTGGGCTGGGCTTGTGCAAAAAAATTGTGCTAAACTATGATGGTCAAATAAATGTTGAATCTACTCCCAATCAAGGAAGTACTTTCACCATCACACTACCTCTACAGCAAATCAAAACGCAAATAGATAGCTCTAAAGTTCAAAAATCACCTCCTCATTGGGCAGTCTAAAACGTGGACCATACACTCCTTCAGGATATTTCCCCACACCTACTGATATCATCATCGAAATTTCGGCTCGCCTTGGTAGCTTCAAAAATTTCCGCATCCGTACTTGGTCAAAACCTTCCATCGGACAGGTATCGTAACCTTCTGCCTTCATGCTCAACATGAATGTTTGGGCGGCTAAAGAAGCACTTTTGTGGACAACAATCCGAGATTCTGGCGAAGTCACCAAACGAGGAAAGGGTTTTCGCAAACCTTGAAAAAAAGCAATTCCTCCTCGAATCAAATTCCAAATCCCAGTAGGTTCATAGCTGTAAATAATCGGAATCAAACGGGTATAGTAGTTCTCCGCACGCTTGTCTTTTGGGCTCAAGGGCTTGCTAAAACTGGGTTTGATGGTCTCAAAAACAGTCTGACTACGAGGTTTCCACAAATCGGGGCGTACCACTACTGCAATCAACTCTTGGGCAGTCCGAGCAGCACTTTGATTGAGGCACAAACGAGCCGCTTCTTTTTTCTTTTCGGGGCTTTTGATTCTGTAAAATTCCCACAATTGGAGGTTGCTACTATTGGGAGCCAAAACAGCTCGCTCCAAACTTCGTCGAACTGCATCGCCGTCAAACGGGGCATTTTCTTCATACACTCTTAGTGAGCGTCTATCCTTTACGATTTGGTCAAAAGTATCCGCAGTATTTGGGTTTATTGAAGGCATATTGTTGATGTTTTAATTTGTTTACCCAGTGGTTCTCTTTTTTAAATGGCTAAAAGCCACAAGAAAATTCATCCGAAACACATATTCTTGTAACTACTAAATCAATCTCGTCGCTTCAACATTTTCGTTCAAACTCCAATCAGTTCCCATATTCGACAACAAGACAATACCTGGCGTTTTCCCTGCGTCAAGACTGCCCAAATCCGCATCAAAACCCAAAGCTTTAGCTCCATTTAGTGTCGCCCATTGGAGTAGAGTCTCAAAAGAAAGATAGGACTGAAAACGAGCAATGGTTTTCATTTCCTCCAAAATGGACAATTGCCAGTTGGAAGTCAAACTATCCGTTCCAATCGTCATTTGTGCATTGCTGTCTATAAAACGCTGATAGGAAGGCATTCGATTCTCGATGTAAAGATTGGCATTGGCACAGGTAGCCCAAAACACGTTTTTGCCGCCCCATTCGTGCGCCGCTGCAATATCCTCTGGACGGCTCATTGTATTGTGAACCAATAAGGTACGGTGATTGGGGTTCATGTTTTGCAGGGCATAGTGAATCGCAGTTTGCCCGCTTGGCTGAAAGTGGTCGATACCAATTTGGAAAGCGCTATAAAACTTCAAAAAATCACCTGTTTTATCCAAAAAAAACTGGTCTTCGTGAGGCGTTTCTTGGTTGTGAATACTGACCGTACAGCCTTCTTCATTGATGTCCTTCAATAAGCCAAACAGTTTTTCGGAAACGGTGTAGGGTGCATGTGGCACACAGCTCTTTCGGTTGCCATTGCCTCCGCTTTGTCCTTCAAACACTTGGTAATAATCATCAAATGTTTTTTGCGCCCAATCATTTTGCAGAAAATCAAACATTTCTACAAAGGTGTAATAACGAATTGAGCTTTTCTCTTTCGTTGCGGCAGTATCTGTTTTATTGGAAATATCTCCTACCGCTACAATGCCATTGTTGTACATGTATTCGTCATTCGCTTCAATGGCGGCAATGATTTTCTCTTGAGAAACATCTCGGTGGTTGACTACCGTTTGAAGAAAAGGCAACAAACCCGTTCCCGTTTTTGCAACTCCTTTCATGTGAGAGAGTTCGAGGTGACAGTGGGTGTTCACAAAGCCTGGTACAATCGCCCCTTTGTGCATCTCCAAAGTCGTTGGATCGTGATTGCCCCTTTCATCAATTTTCAGTATTTTGCCTTCGTTATCAACAACTATTACCCCTTTTTCTATAGGGGCGGCACTTACAGGAAAAATATAGTCGGCAGTGATTTTACGCATTTCTGTTAAATTTGGTATTTGGAAATTTTAGAACAAAACTACCATCCTTCTATTTAGAAATCAAACCAAAATCTGCATTTATTGGTTTTAACAGAAACAAAACCTTAATAATTACACTCTATGAACCTCAAAAACATCATTTTCAGCTTTTTACTAATTTGCCTAACTTTTGGTTTATCCGCCAACGATAGCTCTTTTTATGCGACAGGCAGCAATCTCATTCCTTTGCAGGAAACGAGTATCGAACTCAAAAAAGAAATTCTGAGTTTGACTCGAAATGGCAAAGAAATGGAAGTACAAGTTCGTTTTGAATTTTACAATCCGAATGCCTCCAAAACATTGACTGTTGGTTTTGTGACTCCTCCAGCTTTTGGCGATATGCCATCCTATCAAAGTGAACACCCTCAAGTAAGTGACTTTAAAGCAATGGTTGGTGATAAGTTACTCACATTCAAGGTGCAAAAATTAGAAGATACAGGATTCAAGCTTTCCGAATCTGCTTATGAGGGCATCGACTTTGTATACTACTTCGATGTGGTTTTTGACCGAGGCACTACTGTTGTTCAACAAACTTATACCTATCGGGGTGGTGAGTCAGTGGAATCTTTTGTCAATTTTGACTACCGTTTGACGAATGCAAAAGGCTGGGCAAATAAAGCGATTGAAGATTTTGAACTGAACATTGACTTTGGCGATGATGCCTATTTTTCTGTTCCGAATTCATTTTGGAGCAATGGAGAAACTGCTGATTGGCAGATAGTTGGTATTGGTAGGATGGGTACGAAAGTTCAGGAAACCTTTGGAACAAAATTTAGGATGGTGAAAATCAATAAAGGTTTTTTGCAGTTTCGAGCAAGATATTTCAAGCCTGATTATGATGTGTTTATCAGCGATTGGCATGCACACAATGAGGTTCATTTTTGGACAGATACTCAGATGGACAATCCTTTTGCAGATTTAGAAAACAGCATGATAACCGACTTTTATTATTCCTCCACAGATTTGGCAGAGCTGAGTGAAACAGAATTGAGGTGGTTGCGAAATTATTTGTTCGCCAAACATGGTTATATCTTCAAAAGCAAGGATTTACAGTCTTTTTTTGAAGCCTGCAATTGGTACATTCCCAATCCGAGTACCAAAGCAGAGCCTTCTATTTTGTCGGAAAAGGAACGGGAGTTGTTTGATGCGGTTGTTGAAGAAGAAGGGAATAGGTAAATCAAGAGGAGTTTGGTAGCGGCGGTTTTAACCGCCGAAGGTATATGGAAAAAGGGTTGATTTGAAAAAAATAGCATGCTCTCTGATTTAGTCTATTCTTCAAAACAAATAAACCTTATGGTTTGTGTCAGCGACTGAAGTCGCCGTTACCGAATAATCTTATCAAACGATTGTTTGGTAAATGGGCTAAAATGGTTTTTATTGTATCTTTGTGCTACTATCATTAGAATAAAATCGTGTTTTATGCCTGTTCAAAAAGTGAGTTTGGATTTTATCATTCGACAGTCCTTGAAGGTCTTTCGCAAAAAGGGCTACCACAATACTTCAATGGAAGATTTGGCGGATGCTTGTGGTTTGAAGAAAGGGAGTTTGTACCATTACTTCAAGGGAGAGAAGGGAGACAACAGCAATAAAGGAAAGATGGGAATGATGAAGGCAGTCATCAAATATCTACACGATTACTATAAGCGTGAGGCATTTGTACATGCCTACGACAAAAAATTGGGGGCGGAACAAAGACTTCGAATTTTGGGAAGTATTGCTGAGGAACATTATTTTGCTTCTGATAGTGGCTGCCTTTTTGGTAACTTGGCATTGGAGGCTGCGGGGAGTCATGAGGAGTTGGAGGGCTTGGTAAAGGCGTTCTTTGAGGACTTTATCAATGCCTTGAGAACCATTTTTGAAGAGAAATTTGAACCCAAAATGGCATTGGAACATGCCGAACAGAGTTTGGCTGAAATTGAAGGTGCGGTGATGATGATGCGTGTTTTTGACAAACGAGATTACCTCATCAAAGCAAATCAGCAGATTTTGAAGCGATTTAGGAAAGGATAGTGATTGGTGATTGGAAAATTAGTGATTCGTGACTGGTTTTCTCAAACCATTAATCGTCAATTTTTAGCTTTTGAAGCATTTAAACATTCATCAATCCACCTGCTGTTTTTTTGTAGTTTCAAATGCTTTCTTGTAGCTTCGCAGTTCTTAGTAACACTCAAAAAATAAGTTCCGTATTTAAAATATTCAACTGCCTGAACAAGAGGTAGTTTTTCATTTTAATTCTTATTTTAATTTTCATTCGTTGCTTACTAATTTGTTTTTTGTTTGATATTCTCTAAAATGAAAATCGTTTTGTATAAAATAGGATTGTATTGTTTCTTAGTCTTTTACAGCACCTTTCTTTTTGCCGCAACGCCAAAGGAACAGATGGCAAAGGCGAATGAATTGGCAGCAGGCGGAAAGTATCAGGATGCAATCAAAATCTATGAAACATTGTTATCCGAAGGGCAAGAATCCTGTGTCTTGTATTACAATTTGGGCAATGCTTACTATAAGGCAGATAAATTGTCTTCGGCTATTTTGCAGTATGAGAGAGCCAAGCAAATTTCGCCCAAGGACAAGGACATTTTACACAATTTGAAGATTGCCAACGAGCAAGTCAAATTCCCTGTCAACAACCTTCCCACAATGTTTTATATCCGTTGGTGGCAAAACATTGTGAATACCTTCTCCCCCACTTTATGGGGAATTTTGTGCCTTTTGGCACTTTGGGGAACGTTTGCAGCCTTTGGTTTATTCACCTACCGCAAAGAAGCTTTGGTCAAAAAACGCAGTCTTTACAGTGGCATCACTTTGGGCGTTTTAAGTCTATTTTTATTGCTGTTTACTTACAGTCGATACGAGTATCGCTACGACCAATCCCACGCCATCGTTTTTGAGGAAGAAATCCCGCTTCAAATAGCCCCTTCCAATGACAGCGAAGTCAGTACCAGCCTTACCGAAGGAGTCAAAGTGACTGTGAAAGACCAACTCGATGATTGGGTCAAAGTATCTTTGAGTGATGGACGAGAGGGGTGGATTACCTTGAAGTCCATCCAGATGATTTAAACTCCTCTTAGGCATTTTCAAATTAATAAATAGGCAATTTTGAGGAAATATTTTTTTGTTAGACAAGGCAAAAAACGTAAGCATAGCAGGGCTATGACGAGGCTTTTTAACGAAGTGTAACGAAAAAAGATGAACTCATAAATGACGAATTTATTAGTTGAAACTGCCTTAGATAGACATGATTTCTTTTTCTTTGGCAGTAATCAATTTATCTACATTTTTGATGTAGCCATTGGTCAAATCCTGTATTTGTGCCTGTACATCTTTTGACATATCAGCAGAAATATCTTTATCTTTCTCCATTTTTTTTACTGAATTGTTGGCATCTTTACGCACATTTCGAATACTCACTTTGGCATGTTCACCAATTGCTTTCACCTGTTTGGCAAGTTCTTTACGGCGTTGTTCAGTCAATGGAGGAATGTTGATGCGAATTAATTCACCATTGTTTTGAGGAGTTACTCCCAAGTTTGCTGCAAAAATAGCCTTTTCGATAGGCTGAAGCATGTTTTTTTCCCAAGGCTGAATAGTCAATGTACGTGCATCTTGATTGCTGATATTTGCCACCTGACTAATCATTGTACGAGTACCGTAATAGTCCACATGTACATTGTTGAACATAGAGGCAGAAGCTTTTCCCGCACGTACTGTTATCAACTCTTTTCCTAAGTGACTGATGGCCTCATCCATGAACATCACTGCCGTCTCCATTATTTCTTCGGTCATAATTCCTGATTTTTCGTTTTGTATTTATTAAGAGAACAAAGTTAAAAATTAATTTTCACTTCAATTCTCCATTTGTCTTCGTCAATAGCTGCCTATATACAAAAAATAAATTGCCTACTACAAATTTCCACGGCTCTTTATATACACATTAACACCATATCAATTGTGGATAAGTATTTTTGCGTTTTTTGAATTTCAAGGATAAAACAATCGCAATTAATTAATTATCAATATTTTAATAAAAATACAGTTATTCACATAACCTTGCAAATAAATGTGCGTAACTTATTCAAGGTGCTCCAATGTAAGTTCTATACACAAGAAATAGTCCATTGAAGTGAATGAATCTTCCCATAAAAACTATCTGATAAGCCACTGTTTATTTAGAAGTTTGCAGACTTCCCACCGATGTTTTACCTATTTCATAGACTACAAAGTAAGCCGCTGCTAAAACAGAAAGCACCAAATATACCATCATCCATACAGTGCCTCCTCCTATTAGATTGTCCAACAAAAACCAGTCTCCAAAGTAGAAAATCATTCCAAATCCTGTAATTGCCTTTACAATCTCCAACCAAATAGCCGCTGAGTCTCTATCCATTAAGGTCGTGTAATTATAGACCATTAAGAACAAAAATCCGCTGTACATAAACAAATGGACAAGCTCCAATTTGGCAATGTTAATCAATAGGTGCACCATCAAAAAGGTAAGCAGAATGTATTGAAACCAAGACCATAGGTGCAGGGCTGTTGATGCTTCTGTATTGTATTTTACTTGGGTGTGGGCATTTTTGGTATAATCTATGGGGTATTTTTGGAGGACATCAGCAGGTCGCCAACCTGTGGGCATGTACCAAAGTCTAATTTTGTCCCACAGCTTTTCGGTGCGCCAAGCATCTTGGGCAAGTGCCCAAAGGTGCTGAAAATTAATTTTGATAGGATTCCATGTTTGGACGGCTCTTTTGACCCCATATACACAGGGTTCTTCGTCCAATTCCTCTTGAAATGTTCCAAACGCTCTATCCCAAATGCAAAAGATAGCCGACATATTTTTATCCAAATAAATGTCATTAATTGCATGATGAACACGGTGTTGAGAGGGGGTGACAATGATGTATTCCAACCAACCCAATTTGGGAATCAA
Organism: Chitinophagales bacterium; assembly: GCA_045105835.1. Classification (GTDB taxonomy): domain Bacteria; phylum Bacteroidota; class Bacteroidia; order Chitinophagales; family UBA2359; genus JAUHXA01. The sequence continues at coordinate 5,540 of JBGCDY010000118.1, read as the reverse complement.
GGTGGTGTGGTACCAAAACTGCATGAATAAATGTACGGGAGCGATGACTGCAATGACATCAGCGGGCAAACCCAATAGGGCTGCTGGAAACAGAAAAATGAACCCCATGCTGACAAAGGAGGAAATGGTTTGGCGCAAGGCGCAAGCCAGGTTGAACTCTTCGCTACTATGGTGAATAACATGCCGATTCCAAAAGATATTGACGCTGTGCGCCAAACGATGACTCCAATAACTGGCGAAGTCAATGGCGATGAAGCTTAACACCCAAACCAACCAAGTGGTTTCGATGTGAACCAAAGCGACTTTATCTACCACCCAATCATAACTGATGATGACTATGGTGAGTTTAAGAATGCTCTTCAAAGTATTGGTCGAACCAGAACTGAGACTCGAAATGGTGTCCATACTCCGAAAAGTGGTTTTGCCTTTCCACAAGGAAAATAACCACTCTAAAATCATCAATACCATGAAACCAGGAATAGCAATCAACAGAACTTTAGCATACGCTTCCATCGAAAAATTATTGTGAGATTAAGAAATAGGTAAGCAGCGAATTAAACGGATATTTTCCGTAGCCTTATCGCTAAGTTAATGATTATCTCTCAACTCCAAAATAATGACATCTTAAAAATTATGAAAGGGTTACTCCAAAACTTCCTTTCCAAACTTCCCCTTTTTCTAATACAGTTAAGCTTTCTCCATTGTTGAATGCGTCTACATTACAGCTCATGGGTTCTATCGCAACGCTTTTGCGGTGGGGTGGAATGAATATTTGGAAATAGGGAAAAATGGGGTCTTGGAAGTAGGTTAATTGAATTTCCTTCTTGGGATTGGTCAAATGAATTTTGTGGGTATAATCTGTTGTTGAAGTGGCTTTGAAGGCAGTGTTAAAGAAGGTGTCTCCAATTTTAGTGCTTTTTTCAAAATCAGTATAAAGCGTTTTTTTGCCTGTTGGAATCATCCGATTATCTACTTCAATCAGCTCGCATTGGGGTAATTGTAGCTCTAATTCATCTGCATTTAAAGTGAGCTGAAAATAAGGATGAAATCCCAATCCAATCGGTATTTTTTGAGTGCCACTGTTTCTTAGCTCCACTTCTATTACCAATTGGTTTTCCATCAGGATATAGTCTATTTGTAGGTGGAAAGGAAAGGGATAGTAAGCAAGGTTTCCATCATAGAGATACTCCAAAGTTATTTGGGCATAGGATGGAGTGAGCGTAATTTTTTGCAGCTGCATCTTGTGGTCGGCAATGAAGCCATGTAAGGCATTTTGACCATTGTGGTCATTGATGGGAAATGCGTATTCTTTACCTTCAAACTGGTATTTTCCGCCTTTCAGACGGTTAGGGAAAGGTAGAAGCCATTTGCTTTGAAAATAGTTGTCAGCTTGCCATTCTTCATAGGTTCTTGGAGCTTCTACGATATTGACAAGTCCATTTTGGTGAGGTAGAAACAAATCAGATAAAAATCCCCCAAAACCAGGAACAATTGAAAACGAGGTTTTTAGCTCAGAATGATGAATGGTATGTTTTTGGTGAGGACCAAATGGAGAAATGGTATGTAGAAACATGCTGGATAGAGTTGAAGTTTAGAAACTTAAATAAAAGGTTTTGCAGATTGTCAGCAAAACTAAATCAATCAGTCATACTTTCAAAATACCACAAAATAATTTGAGTATTAAGCAATTCTAAATCAGCATTTTTTGTTTTTTTCTACTTGTCTAAGCAGTCACTGATATCAATGAGGTCTAAGTAAGGTGTTAGATAGCGAGTGGATTTGAAACAACCAATTTTGTGTACCCTCTTCTGACCGTACCTATACCAGACTTCGGCATAAAAATCCATACAGCCATATAGGTTGATGCGATAGTTTCCTTCTACTCGCACCATGATGTAATTACATTTCTCCCATAAAAAAGTCAACTTCTGACCTTTGGCAAGAAGGTTAAATTCTCGCAACTTAATCATAATATACAGTCGTGGTTAAGGTTAAGTATATATAAAATTCTTGAGAAGTTAATCTCTGGTGTTTAAAGGGGTAAAATACTGGGAAATGAATGGATTAAAAATGTAGGAAAGGTGGTGTTTAGTTCTAACAAAAGTAACGGATAGAAGGGGGAAATGCAAATTTTTGTTGAAACTTGACTGATATACTTTTTACAACAATAGGCAGTTGAAAGCAGAATTTTTAATTATTTAAATCCTTGTCTTCCAAACAATAAATTACCATTGAAGTACTTAGACCTTCAATGATCTTCACGAAAATGACCTTTTTGACAACGTCTTTGAAACGACACCTCTTCAATTTACATTTTGAGAAAAGAAGTGTTTACTTCACTAAGAGCGATTTTTTGGAGATTGTAAACTCTTTATAGAGTGGTTATTGGTTTTGAAGTAATAGCCTTTTGGCTTTATTTAAGTACTTGAATAAAAGCTTTCAGGTATTCTCGTCTGTTTAGTCTTCTAGTTATCAGCCTCTTTTCTGACAGTTTTAGTAGTCTTACTTTCTACTTAAACTATATTTATCGAAGCCCACAAGCACCTATCAATGCACTTGCGATACCTTGAAGGACGCTCAATAAGGAGTCCAATATTTTTGTCATTGCAGGGAAAATATCTCCTATTTTACAAGAGACGACTGCGGAGAAAGGTTCGATATAAGGATAAATATAGGAGGTTTCTTTGACCCATTCTGCCAACAATCCGCTGGTATCGCACATAGAAATAACTGTGCTATACCCCATGATAATGGCAATTACCCAAATAAATATCCCCATCCATCGATTGAATTGAGAAAGATGAGCAGCTTTTACAAACTGTTCTAAGGCATTGCCTATGATGTAGAAAAACGTTCCTACCATCACTAATAAGAGAATAAATGCTAAAATAGGAGTGAATGTCGTTCCGACTGTAAATATCCTATCCAATACCCTCGACAGAATGAAACTGAATCGTAGGGCTACGAATAAGGTAAGACCAACCTTGGCAATGGAAAGTATGGTGCCAATGAAGCCTTTTTTTAGTCCTTGCATAACTCCATAGACAATGACTACCAAAAATGAAATGTCAATGGGATTTATTGCCATAATATGACTCTTTAGGTAAATTGATAAATCAAATACTCCAATGAAATCAAATCAGTAATCAGCAGTCTAAAATGTAATCAGGGAGAACTTAATTTTTTGCTTTGCCTTAACTCAACAACAGTTTTTTTACGATACCAGATATGGTTTTGCCATCGGCTTTACCTGCAAATTGTTTTGAAGCCATACCCATGACTTTGCCCATGTCACGCATAGACGAAGCACCAGTATCTGCAATAATTTTTTGGATAGCTGCGGTCAAGTCTTCTGTACTTAATTGTTTTGGTAAATATTCTATGATGTGCTTTATTTCTTCCTCTTCCTTTTCAGCCAAATCTGCTCGCCCCTGTTGATTGTATATTTCCAGAGAATCTTTTCGCTGCTTAATCATCTTCGACAACATCTTTATTTCTGTTGCCTTATCCATTGTATCACTTCCACCTTCTGCGGTTTTCGCCAATAAAATTTGAGATTTGACGGCTCTCAAAGCCCTCAATCTTCCTTTATCCTTCGCCCGCATTGCCGTTTTTATATCGCTGCTTATCAACTGCTCTAAACTCATCTTATACTAAAATTATGGTGAAATTTTCCTAAAGTGATACTTTATGCAAGGTTTTATAACCCACAAATATACAAAGAACAATAAGTTCAGTGCAAATTTTTCTCACAACCTTTCTAACACATTTCTGACAAAAAAAGTTCATACTACAAAATCCTCCAATAGAAAGGCTTCAAATACTCTACATATGGTAGAATACTTGAAGCCTTTTATCTATAAGTTTTTAGTGAATAGAGACCAATACTTTTAGAAGTCCCTTACACCAAAAATTCTTTGGGTTATGCTTTGCCGTGGCATTGTTTGTACTTCTTACCACTTCCACAAGGACAAGGCTCATTACGTCCTACCTTTGGTTGTTCACGACGAAATGTTTGAGGCTTGCTACTTTCTCCAGCACCTTCCGCAGCACGTCTTTGAGCGGCTGCACCTTTGTCTACTGAAGAATCTCTACCTGCTTTCATGCGGCTCATATCGGTCTTTCGAGGTTGTTTTGCTTGCTGAACTTCATTAGAATCCTGAATCGCAATTGTAGCCTTGAACAAGAAAGATGTCAATTCTTTGTTCATCTCTGTTACCATCACCTTGAAGAGCTTATACGCTTCTTGTTTGTAAATCAACAAAGGATCTTTCTGCTCATAAACCGCCGTTTGTACAGACTGCTTCAATTCATCCATCTGACGCAAGTGCGTTTTCCAAGACTCATCAATGAATGCCAAAGATGCCGCCTTTTCCAATTCTCTCACCAGACTTCTACACTCTGTATTGTAGGCTTCCTCAAGATTAACCACTACGTTCATACCTCTGCTTCCGTCCGTAAAAGGGAAAGAAACACGCTCATAGGTTTTGCCTTTGTCGTGGTACAAACGTTCGATGAAGGGCTGCGCTTGTTTCATAATCATCTGTGACTTGCGCTTGTAAGCCTCTGCTACCTCATCATACAATTTGTCTGCCAACATGTTCTCTCCACCACCTTCAAACTCTACCTCGTCAATCTCCGTACTAATCGCAAAATAACGAATGGCATTTTGTTTGAAGTTTTGGTAGTCTCCATCTACCCCCTTTCCTTCAAACATTACCTCATCAGATAAGTCTTGGAAAGTATTGTATAAATCCACACTCAAACGCTCACCAAACAAGGCGTGCTTGCGTTTTTTGTAGATTCCTTCTCTTTGGGCGTTCATTACCTCATCATAGTCCAATAATCGCTTACGAATCCCAAAGTTGTTCTCTTCTACTTTTTTCTGCGCTCGTGCAATAGACTTGGTAATCATAGAGTGCTGAATCACTTCCCCTTCCTCATAGCCCATTTTATCCATCACCTTCGCAATCCTCTCTGTACCAAATAGGCGCATCAAGTTATCCTCCAATGACACATAAAACTGGGAGCTACCTGGATCTCCTTGTCGTCCTGCACGACCACGCAACTGTCGGTCAATACGACGCGCATCATGTCGTTCTGTACCCACAATTGCCAAACCACCAGCTTCTTTCACACCAGCACCTAATTTGATATCCGTACCACGACCAGCCATGTTTGTTGCAACTGTGACTTGACCTGGCTGACCCGCTTGTGCCACGATTTCTGCTTCTCTAAGGTGGTTTTTAGCGTTCAAAACATTGTGATCAATGCCCTTCATTTGAAGAGTGCGACTCAACAATTCTGAAGTTTGGACAGAAGCTGTACCAACCAATACGGGTTGTCCTCTTTTGGTCAATCGAATGATTTCTTCAATAGATGCATTGAATTTTTCTCGTTCTGTACGGAACACCAAATCTTCTTCGTCAAGCCTTGCAATTGGGCGATTCGTAGGAATCACTACGACATCCAATTTGTAAATGTCCCAAAACTCTCCCGCTTCTGTTTCGGCTGTACCCGTCATGCCTGCGAGCTTGTGG
>JBGCDY010000117.1:0-1904 GCA_045105835.1 Chitinophagales bacterium | reverse complement strand
ACTGATCTTTTTGCCATACCAAATGCACACTACCATTTACTGTACGAGCAATAGAAGGATACACATCCTCTGTTGTTGGGTCATCCGATACATTGTAAGGGCCTTCCCAAGTTGCTCCACCGTCAGTAGATTTGATCAAATATACATCACGGAACATTCTGTCTGGACGATCTGGCTCAAAAGCACCGTCTCTCATAGAAGAAAATGCTACATAGAAATTACCTGCTGCATCAATACCTGCACTGGTATGACCTATCAATGAAGTGCTGTAACTTTGAGACTCTACTTCATTGAAGTCAATAACCGTCTCCCCTTCTCCTGTATAGTCCATGCGTACTGTTTTACCCAAAATTTTCGAGTTCCCAACACCCATAGATTCGCTCCAATACATCAATGCCGTGCTGTTTGGCAAATAACATACACCAGGTTGTCCATTACAAAGCGTATTGAAGATTCTATCGTACCAAACATGTGTTTCACCATTGTTGTCAATAATCACACTGATTTGACCACCACCCAAAGCAGTAGGCTCAAAAAGAGGATCATCTGTATCTTCTGCATTTGCAGTATCTACATTTGGAGCTGGTGAATCGGTGATGATTACTGGATCATTCCAAGTATCTCCCCCATCAATAGATTTGTAAAAAATCATATCTGCACCATATTTCCCCATCACAACAGAAACAATTCCGTCTTTAGCATCTACAAAATAAGTATCTGCTGACCAACCATTGGAAGGAACAACTTCTGGCATTCTTGGAAGCAAGAATGGGCCTTCCCAAGTGTCACCTGCGTCCGTAGAACGTAGGTAAGATACACCTGCCAAAACGCCTTCAAACTCTCCTTCAAAACGAGAAGTCACTACGTGAATCGTATTGCCATCCGCTGCTGCTCTCGCCCATGTAGCTTCTGGGTCTGCTGTAATTACCGTAGAAGTCCACTCCTCAGAACCTGCATCACGGTAAGCAAAAGACAAACCGCTCACTTCATTCGTGCTTGAGGCAAGGTGCGCAAGCGAGAACAAACGACCACTCTCAGTCATACCAACATTTGGCCAGCCATTTCGGTCATCCTCCAATCTTTCGGTTGGAGCTTCACGCCAAGTTTCGCCACCATCCATAGATTCATTGAATCCTGTACCACGATCAGGAGCAGCCAAGTCAAATGTGTGACTCATCGTCCAAGTAGCATATACATTGTCACCATCTACCAAAATACGGCGAGGTATTCCTACGTTCGTCTGCAAATCATAAGTAGTCGTACCAATAGACGTTCCCGCACTTTTTTTGTAGTTGGGTTGGGTCGTAATCGGTTTGTTCATTTCCACAGTTGCAGTCTCGCTTCCACTTATGTCCTGGCATTCGTAGCTCTGACTAAGCATGCTGGGAGAATAAGGCTCGATAACTTGCCGAGCTTCCTGTGCTTGAAGCGACACAAAAAAGACCATTAAAAAGGTCGTCAGTAATGTTCGTACCATAATCTAATCGGTTAAAATTTAATTGAGTAAAAAAATTGAGTAAAAACTGCACTACAATTGAGTACCTATCATTGTAGTAGCCTAAATGCTAAAAAATTGTTGCATGGTCATCAAATGATAATCCCACAAATTTTAGCCTAAATATAAGCAGAAAATTCTTTTACTGCTGTCTTGAAGGTGTCTGGAAACAGAATTTCACAAGAATTTATGGTTCGTAGGAATACTTCTCTACTTGTCATGCTGTAAGCATCTTCTCATAGAAACGCACAAAACGTAATTCCTATCCTTCAATGTCAAATAAACACACTTCCCTACTTGTCATGCTGTAAGCACCTTCTGATAGAAACGCACAAAACGTAATTCCTATCCTTCAATGTCAAAGAAGCGTACTTTCCTACTTGTCATGCTGTAAGCATCTTCTCATAGA
>JBGCDY010000116.1:0-4303 GCA_045105835.1 Chitinophagales bacterium | reverse complement strand
TGGTGAAGCGTTTTGGATTATTTCCACTGAACTTGTTGCGGTACAATTACTTGCATTAGAAATGGTGACTGTGTAAATTCCTGCTGTTGCAGTGATGGTCTGGTTTGTCTGCCCACTTGACCAAGCATACGAATTGAAGTTTGCACCTGCATCTAAGGTGGTGTTTTCATTTGGGCAAATACTTAGATTGCCTGTGATAGTAGTTGTTGGAGCTGGATTTTCAATTACTTCAATGGAACTTGTTGCCGTACAATTATTCGCATTGGAGATAGTGACGGTGTAGATTCCTGCTGTTGCAGTGATGGTTTGGTTGGTTTGACCGTTTGACCAAGTGTAAGAATTGAAACCTGCACCTGCATCTAAAGTAGTATTTTCGTTAGGGCAAATGTTTAGGTTTCCAGTGATGCTTGTCGTTGGTGAAGGATGTTGGCTGACTTCCACAGAAGCAGAAGTTGTACAACTATTTACATTTGAAACCGTAATGGTGTAAATTCCTGCAGTTACACTGATGGTTTGGCTGGTTTGACCATTTGACCAAAGGTAGTTGTTGTAATTTGAGTTGGTACTTAAAACGGTATTTTTATTGGCACAAACCAATAAATTGCCAGTAATACTTGTTGTTGAAATGGATTGGACATTCAACCCCTCGGCATCAGTGGCAGTACAACCTGCACTGTTGGTGACCGTAACTATATACAATACGGCCTCGGTGGCAAGAATACTTTGGGTATTTGCGCCATTGGACCAAGCATAGGATTTGAATCCGTCAGAGGCTATTAAGGGAGTTTGCCCACAATTTTGAGATGCGCCAAAAGAAATACTTGGATTTGGCACGGGAATGTTGCTAACCTCTACACTAAAACTGGCAGTAATGCTGTTTTGATCGGTGACAGTCACGGTGTAAGTTCCTGCAATTGCAGTGATGGTTTGTGAACTTTGACCGCTTGACCAAGTATAAGTATTGAAGCCTTCAGCTGCTTCTAAAATAGGTGGAGTAGCGCAATAATCTACATCAATAGAGGGAATTAAGCCGATAAAAAAATTGTCAAAAGCAAATCCATCGTTTGGCGTAGCTTCCACATTGTACTCTGAACCAAGAAAATACCGAAAACGTACACTGGCTGCTCCTATCAAACTGGCGGGGATACTGTGATAAGACAATGCCCAACCTCCACTACTAAATGCGTTTGTACCTGTCCAACCACTTGCTTGTCCTCCAGGTAGTCCTTCTATTATTGTGCTGTTGTACCAATTGAGTGGATCTCCTGCTGCGCCAATGGTGATCCATGTTGCACCATTGTCGGTGGTGGCTTGTAAGGCAGTACCTGTAAAATCGGTTTCGCTGAACCACCAAATATCTGCTCCTACATAATAATTACTCGAAATGGTGCTAAAGTCAAAACAAGGACTTATGGCATAAGATTTTTCTCCATTGATGTGCTTACCTGTACTCAAACCGCCTGTTGTCCAAGCATTCACGCCAGAAGAAGCTCCTTTGATGGTGGTTTTATCTGGCGTGCCAAATGCCCAAGTATTCTCATCACCGACGGCTTTCCAGTCTCCTTCTCCCGATTCAAAGTCTTCATAATAGGGCAAACTTGGAACGGAAGCGATATGTCCAACCTCTTCACTGACTTCGTCATTGCAGCTTACATTGTCATTTGCATCCACTACATAGACTCTTATGGTGTAATGAGTTATTAATGAAAGATCAATAGAGGCTGCAAATGTATGGCTACTGGAAGAGAGGGCTGCAATACTGCCCACAAAATTCTCACAAATAGGAGTATTGACATCTAACTGAAAACATACTTGAAAACCACTGGCTGCTGCAGTAGATTCGTTTGTGATGCTTACTTCAATGTTTTCGGTATTGGTCAAGTCGCAAGCATCAACAGGATGATCAATACTCGTGACTGCCAAATCATCAATGACCTCCTCTGATAAAATAAAATAATCTATGCCTACCCCCTCTCGGTTGAAAGAATTGTTTGATTCGAATACAAAACGTAAATAAACAGTGCTTTCTCCTGCCATTCCTGTCAATACATTCGTAACGGTAAGCCAGTTGGCAGAATCGTCGTCCCATGTATTATCAACAACATTATTGTACCAGTTAATGGCAGAACCTCCGTCTGTTACTTTGTTCCATAAAACACCATTGGTTGAAACCTCTAAGTAACTGTCGTCTCCAGTAAAGGTATTGTAAATTAGATTGAACCGAATAGTTGGATCACTCACAAAAGCAGATAAATCAAATACAGGAGATTCCAAATAGGATAATTCGTTTTTGGAATGGGTATCATTAAGGTCTGTCACCCATGCATTGTTACCACAAACGGCATTGGGAGCAATGAATCTATTGTTGGGTGTTCCCCATTCCCAACTGTTATTGGTACCTGATGTTGTCCAGTTACCATTATCCGAATCGAAATCTTCAGCATAGGGAAAACTGGTGATTTGAGCAATGAGGGCAAACTGTCCGAAAAAAAATAGGGAGAGAGAGTAGAGTAATAAACGCTTCATGGAATATTGATTTTAAGAAGAAAATTAGGGTATAGAAATCGGGCTGGTTTATGAATGTGAAGTTACCATTGATAGGGTTAATAAACGTGCCATATTTATCAACGATTCGGACATTTTGCACCACAAAAGCGACACTTCAAACCAATACGACATGTTTTTTAGATTTTATGAAAAATGGTATAGGGCTTAAAGGCTTTTTCATTGCGTTTGAATCTCCCAACATTTTTTTAGAAAAGGGAGAGCGTTTCAAAAGTTTTCTTTTGCAAAAACCTAATGCACAACAAAATATTTATTGTTTTTTTAAGAGCATAAACTTCAATAGTCTAATGTGGTGGGTTTTGTCAAAGACTTATTTTTTAGACGTAAGAAAGTCTAATACCTTGCTTTTTGGAGTAGTGATAGTCTTGAAAACAGCATCTTAGCTAAAAAAGTCGTATTTTTCGCCCTCAATTTCTATTCTCCCACCCACCCACAGAATAGTTCTAAAGGAAAATACAAAATCAAAAAAGATTTATTCACAAAAAACGTATATTTGGATTTAGGCTTGTTTATTGACCTAATACATACTATATCCCCCATTTACCACTTATTACAGGATAACCATATAAAGTCATGAGAAAAATAATTTCCCTTTTTTTACTATTAGTCTGTTTCCCCGTAGTATCAAGTTTGGCAGGAGGGTTTATGATGGTCAGCCCAGAAGAATATTACTGGCGACCTTCCGAAAGAATCAGTCCCTACATGCGGATATTTCCAGATGATTTCAACCCACACACCACAGAGTTTTGGACAGAAAAAGCCAATATCACGATTGCCGATGGCGTAGCAACTACTGAATTGACCCAAAGTTTTTACAATTCTTCTTTTGATACTGTACAGGCTTATTTTTTGTTACCGATTCCCAAAGACCTTCCCTTAGAGGATTTTGAGATGAAAATTGCAGACCGTAATTTCAAAGCAGATTTATATACCGATGCACAAGCCCACAAGGTGATTGAAGAAATGGTCAGGCGTACCAAAAATCCACGATATTGGGAATTTGCCAACCAAAACTTATACAAGGTCAGCATTTACACTTTTACACCTCGCAGTTTGTACCACATGCGAATCAGCTACAAACAGAAACTGCCCCAAGATGATAACAAAACTTTCTTTGCTTACAATATGAGTTCGCAGTCGTTCTACAAACCTCTTCGAGAGTTTGACCTCAATATCAATATCAAAGCTCCTGCAGGCGAAAAAATCAAACAGTTTCGTTCGACTACTCATAAAAAAGACGAAATCGAATTTGTACGTAAAAACGACAGTGAAGGCAGCATCAAAATCAGTAGCCGAAAGACAGCAAATCAAACCAAAAACTTGGCTTTCTACTACAGTACTGCAAAAGGAACAGTCGATTACACGCTGTATCCTTACAAAGAAGCAGGTGAGGATGGGTATTTTATGTTGAGTTTTGATGCAGGCTATGTGTCGGACGATGCCATTACCGAAAAGGACGTTTTGTTTGTATTAGATGCTTCTGAGGAAATGGGTTCGGCTAATTTGGAGGCTTCAAAAAAAGCTTTGGCAACTGCTTTGAAACAGTTACATGCCAAAGACCGCTTCAATATCATTCGGTATGCAGATGAAACCGAAAAGGCATTTGAAGTCAATCAGGCTGCAAATGCGGCAAATATTGGCAAAGCAACTACGTTTATCAATGCGTCAAAATCGGGTGGTAAATCGAATGTAGAAGCAGCATTAAAGGCTTCAATTCCTGAAAATCCCGAAAAGGTAC
>JBGCDY010000115.1:0-3336 GCA_045105835.1 Chitinophagales bacterium | reverse complement strand
CGCTGCGCCAAAGCCCTCCTGATGGACTTCCTGCAAAAAGAACATTCTCGTCCCTGACATCCATCGCAAAAGCTCTGGTACGTCCACTGATATTGAAGGGACCCCTTGGCACCCACTCCAAATCTTCTACTGCGCTTTTTGTTGTTTTTGCAGCTTTTTTTGCATTCAGTTTCTTCAAAAACATTTGTTCTTTGCCTTTGATACCCTCAGGGATTTGTCCCGTTTTTGGATTTTTCAAACGGTTGAATTCCCATTCTGCCCGTGCATTGGGGCGGTCAGGTAAGCTGTTGGAAAGCCCTCCTGCAAATAATTCCTCAACAGTCGAGGGATTTTGGGTTTGAAGTTGGGAGCTGGTGAATACTTGGTAGCTAATTGCGGTAACTGCAATGAGTAGTAGGGTTGGAAGTGTAAATTTTGACTTCATAGGATGATGTATAATATTTTTATAAATTTATTTTCCACAGAATAGATGGCGGCTTTTTCAAAGCTCATTCTTTTTATAGGCTTCAAAGGCAAGTTGAATAGCTTTTTGAAAAGGAGGAGGTAATTTCTGGACAAAACAGACTGAAAAATTATCAAAACAATGACAAGTCCAAAGCGAATATTCTTGTATGGGTAATTTTCTTTTTGAAAGTTTGTTGAAAATATCATTTAAGATAAATTGAAACCCTTCTCCATTCAACTTTCCTGTTTTAGCTCCTTCAATAGCGACTTTAATTTCCAATAAAAGAGTGTCTCTAACTTGTTTTCTTTCTTTGAAAAGCAAGTCTCTATCCAATTTGCAAATCTTGATAGTTTCTACTCCTCGTGTAGTTTTTCCTTCAATTTGACCATCTGCATCAAAAGTTAAATGCTCAGTAGGCTCATCCAATTCGGGATTGAGTAACAGCGGTTTTTCGGTAAGTAAATCGCTACAATCTGCTTTTAACCTTGCTCTATCAAAAGTCTTTAAATCCGCCATATCCGCAAAAGCAGTAGCGTGCTGTATTCGTATTCCTTCAATTGGAAATTTTGTTCCTTTTGCCCCTTTTCCATTGCATTTTGGACAAGCCAATAATAAATTTGACCATTCGCAACCCAACCAATAATAACCTTTGTGTGAAGCTTCCTCTGTCAAGCCATCCTTAGGGCGATAATGTTCTACTTGAAGTGAGGCGGCATGTTCTATTTTACTTTCGCAATAGGCACATTTGTCTTTGTAAATCTCATTCAATTTACCTTTCACACTTCCATCCTTATAATGATGCCCATTGTAACCTTTACCGCTTTGGGCTTCAATTGCTCTTTTGATTTTTCTCTTGCAGCCTGTTCGAGTCAGAGCTTCGGGAAGTTTATCGTATTTTTTAGAAACCTTAATCATTCTCACCTAGGTTTAACAATTCCTCCAATGATTTACCTCCATCATTTGCTAACCTCGCAAGTTTTTCATCCAGCTTTTTTTCAAAAGCCACATCACTATACTCGTCTTGTGTATAGAGTTTTTCGCCCTTTTCATGGCTTTCTGGAATGATTTCATCAAAGTCAAAAATGGGAGAAGATAAAATGGTATTGGGCGTTAATTGCGAAACATCAATATCCAGTTTCCTTACTTGAATTCCTGTTTTCCTATCAGGTTTTTCGACATTGAAAATCAAAGTTTCTTTGGGAGCACCCAAAAGCGGGATAGAACTGTGCGTTGAAGCAATGAACTGAATCTTTGGAAAAATATCCGTCAAACGTTTGACCAACTCACGCTGCCATTTGGGATGTAGGTGTATGTCTATTTCGTCAATAATGACAATACCCACAAAATCATTAGGGTGATTCACATCAGATTGCCCCTTGAAAAACTCCACCATCATATCGCCAATCATGGCAATGATACTGCGGTTTCCTGCTGACAATGCGCCAAAAGGAATACGCCTAAGAATATCTCCATTTTCTGCTTTCTCTCTAAAAAACAATTGCTTTTTTACTTGACTGTCATCTATTTCGATTGCTGCAATGCTTGGCAACAGTTCTTTTAAAACCGCAACAATATTGTCAAATCGGACGTGATAGTTTTTTTGAGAATGACCATGTAGATTGATTAGGTACTCTAAAATGTTGTAAAGTGAGCCTTCGTTTCTAAACAGGCTATCTGATTTTCTGACTTTTTCGAGTGCTTGACTTGCTTCAAATACATCTCCATCTATTTTCAGTCGGTTTGCTCCATATCCGACCACATAATTGTTCAGAAATTTTGCCCCATTGGCATTTCCAATAATTTGCAATTCAGGTGAATCGTATTTTTTCCAGTGAAGCGTAAAACGGCTGTTTTCATCAGCAAGCAACATTGAACCATCTTTTTTACCCACACACGCCATATACAAACTTTGCAGTAACAGGGTTTTACCAAAACCATTTTCGCCTGTAAAGAATATCCATTTGGTATCAATTGGAACTTCTTCAATATCCACTTTTTTGATGGAATGGAATTTTTGGATGGTTAATCCTGTGATTCCAATAGGAATGGATTTTTCTTGTGCAGATTTTTCTTTTAGGAAGTCTAAATAAGGTAGTTTTTTGTTTTTCCAGATGAAAGGAGGGAGAATGTATTGACGATAGGCTTTTCGTAGAATGGAAGGGAATTTTTTAACTTTAAAATGCTTAATCGTTATTTCTTCCAAATTTTCAATCATACTTATCCCCACTAAAGAAAATTCTTCTTGTGGAAATGCACTTTTTTTCAGTTTTTCAAAAATAGGAGAAAGTACTTCTTTAAAATAATGTTCTTCCTCTTTTTCATAAGTTTTGTATATTCTATAGGAATCAGTAAAAAGCTTCTGAAAATGTATGATTTTCAAATACCTACTTTTAACTAAAGATTGTTCATTTAATTTACATATTTCTATAGTTGCTCTTCCTCTTTCAGTATAGGCATGAATAATTCCTGTAGAGTTAACATACAAGTGATTTTCAGGAGTATCTACTTCTGGGTTTAATAAAAGTGGTTTTTCAGATAAAAGTATTTCAGAATCTGCTTGATATGCTTTTTTATCTTTGGGAGGGAAAATTTTTTTTTCATCTTCAATTGGAAATTGATTACCAATACGTCTATTTATTTTTTGATTAACCAAAAATATATTACTCCATTCAGTTGTCAGCCAAGGATAAAGCTTTCTATGGCGGTAGTGTGTAACTTCAAAATGCCTGGTTTTTTCTTCGGTATAAGCACACTTATCATGATATATTTCCCTAAGTCTTTCTATCACTTCGTTTGAAGTAAAGTCTTCCTCCTCCAAGGTTTTAGGAGCATCATCAAAATCTTTATAAACGGAAATCATAGATTGTCTTTTTATGGCAAGTAAGGCATTG
>JBGCDY010000114.1:0-6985 GCA_045105835.1 Chitinophagales bacterium | reverse complement strand
TAAGGAATGCGGAAGAAATAAGGTTACAAATTTCGCTTTGCTTATTCATCCGATGAGGGCTTTCAATATTTTGGTTAATAAGTACTTATGTTGTAGCCCTCATCGGATGAATTTTAAAATAGCTTGCCCCGAAAACTCGGGGTTAATTCAGTAGCGTTCCTAAGCCACCAATTCTTCAAAAACATTCTTCATTTTGGATTCCCATTCAGTCGTATTTTTTCGGCTGATTAAAGGAATCTTTGCTATCCAAACTCGAATAACTTGCCCTGAAAAAGATTCTTTAATATCAAAGTAGGTCGACTGCTTCAAAGTATGGTTTGTGTCCTCACAATCTTGAATCGTATTGGGATAAATCAAACAAACTCTTTGGCATCCTCGTCGAACAGCATAGGCTGCTATTTGATACAAATCTTTGACATCTACCCCTTTTGCTTTTCCTCCCTCAAACCGAATCACCTTGTATTTGCAGTCTATGATAAATGGCTTTCCTTCAACATTTAGACTTATATCGTATTGAAGCTGAAAAGCGGGATTCTGTTCTTCATCCAAAGCCAAAAAAGTGCTATTATCCTGAAAGGTAGGTTGCCATTGTTTGAAGTGTTTTTGCAGAAAACCATAAACGAAATGTTCAAAAAGTTGCTCCATCGGCATCAAAAATGCCAATGCTTTGGTGGCTTTGTAAGGACTAAAACTCGCAGAACTGGCTAAGAATAAACGGCAATAATTCAAGACCAATTGCCACTCTTCAAAAAGTGGATGCAATTGTACTTGGTCACAATCAGCAGCTTCATAGTTTTGTGTTTTAACGTTGAGTAATGATTGAAGGATTTGCTGCAATAAATCCTGGGATTTTCTACTTTGACTAAGATTCAACAGTTGGGTGACGGTGTACTTCAATATTCGATTGAAGGTATTGTCCAAACCGTATTGGTCAAATTCACAAGGAATTTCTTGCCATTTGCCAGCCGATAAATGTTTGGTGACGTATTGAGTTGTATTCAAACGACCTTTGACATAGGCTGTGTTTTTGTTGACGGTTTCGTAAGTAGTGAAGCTTTGTTGTTGGAGTAATTGGTGGGTATAATGGGCAAAGGTGAAAATCATAATTTCGGCGATATCGGCTTTTGTATGGCTTTGATAATGCCCTTCGACCATCGGAAAACTGATTTTGGAACTGTATGACAACCAACGCATGAGCTGCTGATGTACAAAAGAGAGTGTTTCTTTTGTGACCTTTGGGTTGCCCTCGTTTTGGTAAAAAATCTTGGGAAGGAGGTGGACTGTTTTTGAAGCATATCGGATGATGCCCACATAGTTTTTGGCTTGCAGGTAGTTGTGGCGATCTATGCTTACAAACTGTTGTATAGAAGGTGAGGAAACATCACTGATATTTTTTTCCTCAAAAGTATTGAAGTGTTGTTGCCAAGCAAAAGGATTGTATTGTCGCTTTTGCCAAATTTCATTCAGAAAATCCAAAAAATGATTTACCTCTTCCGTTGTTCCCCAAAAAAATTGGTTCTTGTATTCGTAGAGGTAAATCATTTGATTCTCTGACAGTTTTTATAAAAAAATAAAGACTTCTGAAGTTCTCTTGTTTCTCATTTATTACTGCTTAACAATGGCACCAATACTAATCTTCTTCTGCTTGGTTTCGCCAGGAACTCCACTATTGTAGGTTAATGTAACGGTTTTGTGAATCTTACCTTTTTTTCCTTTGGGATTAAAAACCACCTTCACAGATGCTTCTTCACCAGGCATAATAGGACCTCTTGGGTACTTAGGTACAGTACATCCACATGAACCTTTCGCTTTTGAAATAATCAAAGGCTCTGTTCCGTCATTGATAAACTTAAACTCGTGGGATACCTTTCCATCTTTCACGAAAATCTCACCAAAACCATGGCTTTTCTTTTCAAATTTCATCACAGGACCAGATACTACAGCCTCTTCTTTTGCGGCACCTTCCTGTGCCATTGCAGTCAATGAAATAAAGGCTAAAAACAAAATGGGAATTATTTTCCGCATAACTTGAAATATTTATTGTTAAAAAATTGTGTTTTCGATTAAAGACTTTAGACTATTCTAAACGGCAATAGTTTGTTTTGCCGTTTTATGTGGATACGCTGCCAAGCCTGCCGCCAAACATTCCAAAGCACTTGATAAATCCTCTTTGTTAAGAACGTATGCAATTCGCACTTGGTTTTGTCCAATGTTGGGAGTGGCATAAAAACCTGCTCCTGGTGCCATCATCACCGTCTTACCTTCGTGGTCAAAATCCTCCAACATCCACTGGCAAAAAGCTTCCGCATTCTCTACAGGCAACTGTATAAAGGCATAAAAAGCTCCTTTGGGTTTTGGGCAAACAACCCCTTCAATTTGGTTCAATCCTTCAATCAACATATCCCTACGCCCCTTGTATTCTTCAATCACTTCTTCCATGTAGCTGCTGGGCACATCCAAACAAGCTTGGGCTGCAGTGATACTCAAAATAGAAGCACAAAGGCGTGCTTGTGCAAATTTTAGAACGGTATTTATAAGTGTTTTATTTCGAGAAATCAAGCACCCCAATCTTGCTCCACAAGCGCTGTATCGCTTTGAAATCGAATCAACGACCACAGCATGTTCGTCCAAGCCCTTGACATTGAGGATGGAATAGTGTTTTGCGCCATCGTAGGTAAATTCTCGATATACTTCATCTACGAATAAAAATAAATCGTACTCCAATACAATATCTCTCAGGGTTTCCAATTCTTCTTTTGAATACAAATAACCCGTTGGATTGCTTGGGTTGCAAATCAAAATGGCTCTTGTTTTGGACGTAATTGCCTCTCTGAAAGCTTCAATAGGAGGCAATGCAAAACCATCTTCAATAAAGGAAGTTATCGGCTTGACGACCACATCACTCATGGCTGCAAAACCATTGTAGTTGGCATAGCAAGGTTCTGGAATAATAACCTCATCCCCTGCATCCAAAGTTGCCATCATCCCAAACAAAATGGCTTCTGATCCTCCATTGGTGACAATAAAATCGGCAGGATTCAACTCAATTCCTGCTGAATGATAATAAGTTGTTAATTTTTCTCGGTAAGACAAAGGCCCTTCTGAATGCGTATAAGCTATGACTTCTTCCGAAAAATTGCGGATGGCATCCAACATTACCTGAGGTGTTTTGATGTCGGGCTGTCCTATGTTCAAATGATATACCTTTTTGCCCATGCTCTTGGCTTTGTCGGCATAAGGAACCAATTTACGAATTGGTGAGGCAGGTATCAGTTGACCTTTTTGTGAAATTTTTGGCATTAGAGTAAGTTTTAGGCTCTTCGATTTTGTTGCGCTTCAAAGAGCCATTTGTAGTTTGTTTTCTGTTTAATATTGTTTCAATTTGCGCTTTTCTCTATTTCAATTAACACAAAAACTCCATAGCAATTTAGAATGATTACTATGGAGTTTTTTCTTTTTCTACAATAGGATATTACTATTGGTACTCGTCATCTTTTTTAGAATTTGACCAATTACCTTTGCATATCTATCTGTAAATCTGTTCAATAAGATTTAGTTTTGCTCTTCAACAATTGAAGGAGTAGAAATCGGCATTGTTTCTTCAATTTCTTGCTTCAATACTTTTCCTTTGATGAAAATACGTTTTTGTGTTGGATTGCCGTCCTCGTCTTTGATGTTTACATTCAAAGTAACAGATTTGGTAAAAGTACCGATTCTGTTTTTGGTATTGTAGTTCACTGTGATTTCACCTGATTCGCCTGGCATAACAGGTGCGTTCAATGCAGGCTTTGGGCTAGGAACAGTACATCCACAAGATCCTTTTGCTTTGGTAATAATCAAAGGCTCTGTACCATTGTTGGTATATTTGAAGGTGTAAACACCTTTTGGGCCTTCTTGTAACTCACCAAAATCATGTGTTTCTTTCTCAAAATCCATCGTTGGACCTGAGATTTTTTCTAGTTTACCGTCAGGAGAGAGCTTTAATTCCTGAGCCATAGCGTCTGTAGTGATGAAAGACACGGCAAAACAAGCGATGAGAATTATGATAATCTTCTTCATAAATGGGAATTTTTGTGTTTTTTATGTTTAATGCAAATTTACTCAATAATTACTAGACTATAAAAAAATTACGTCAGAACCATCATGTAAAAAAATTCATTGTATTTGACTGAGCTTGGTTTTGTTCGTTTAATGTAGACTCCAAAATTTTATCTTCATAATTTAAGGAGTTAAATTCCATTTTACAATTCGACTTTTCCTACATTAGCATTACAATTCATTTCCTTTAACAATCACCTCCTGCTTATGTTTCAAACGGAAATACATCATTTCTTCCAATCTTTCTCCAATGAGTACCTCAATCTTTTCATGCAATTCCTAACAGCACTGGGCTACAAAGAATTTCTAATGGCACTTATTGCTCTGTTGATGTTTGGCATTCACTTCAAAAAAGGATTCATATTTGTTCAAATATTGTTGTGGACAGCAGTGATTACTTTCTTTGCCAAATACTATTTTGCATTGCCCCGTCCATTTCATGTAGATTCCAGCTTGCAGCTACTGGACTACTACGATCACGGTCATGGAGTTGTGCCTTTTCTCAAACAGGGAGCAGTTAGTTTTTGGGGCTTACTTCCTACTGAGGTCACTGATTATTATCGAAATTCAGGACAGTTTTCCTATGGTTTTCCTTCGGGGCATACAAGTGCTGCGGTGACAGTTTGGGGGGGATTGGCTTTGCTGTTTCGCAAAAAATGGCTGACTTATTTGAGCATTGCGCTCATCATCCTTATTCCTTTCTCAAGGGTCTATTTGGGTGTCCATTTTTTGGCAGATATTATTGGAGGATACATTTTGGGTGGAATCATCCTGTGGGCTTTATATCAGCTTATTTTGAAGCCTTCCAAACTTGAAGCATTTTTGAAGCGAAATACTTACACAATGGACTTCAAAATGGCTTTGTTCGTTTTCTGTCCTATCTTGCTCATACCATTTTTACCAAGAGTAGCTGCTACCATTCCTGCATTTATGTTAGGATTCAATATCGTTTTCTATTTGGTAGCAAGTAAAGGCTTACCTATCAATACTCTAAACTGGAAACCTGTTATTGGAGGGAGTGCTCTATTCTTGTTCCTTTTGGGAGGCATACTCATTTCTTCCAAATTTTTGGCGAGTAGCATAAACATGGAAGGTAATGATGTTGTTCGTTTCTTTCGTTATTTTGTAGGAGCTTCAGTGGGTATGTGGTTAACGACTATTGTGGCTTATAAATTGAAGTGGTTTCAAAAATCTGAAAACGAAATCGGTTGAGAAGAACTTGATTTTGTTGTTATTGGTCTAAATTAGTTTCAAAGTTCCGCATAGGCAATTTCAACTAATAAATAATGCCTTATGCTTTCTCCTCTTCAAAAGCATCACGCACTATTTTGTACAACAGAATCAAAATGGTGGTGAGGACGATGGACAAGAAGGCAGAAATAATCAATTTCATCAACTTGTTGGGAATGTTCATGGGAAGTGGGTAAGTCGGATAATCAATCACCTGCAATATGGGTTTGTTGCTGTGCAAATCCAAGCGTGCAATTTCCAAGCTTTTGTAATCCGTTGCCAATACTTCATACAAGATTTCGACCTTGCGCTCCAATTGTTCCTTGTTCATTGCTTTTTTAGCCGACAAAGTTCCTGCTCCCAATGGTTTGCGGTTGTCTTCATACCATTTTGTAAGGGCATACTCTGCTCCTCTCAATGCAACAGTCACCGAATCCGCTGTTCCCTTCATGAGGTTATAGGTATTTCTTTGTTGCTCGACAGATTTCTTCTGGTAATAATCGCTAAGGGTCTGAATCAATACCACCAAAAATTCTTTGGAGAAAGCTTCTGATGTGGATTCACAGTTAATTGAAGTAATTCCATTTTTACCAGGTTTGGCACTTAATGTTCCAAAAATGATTTGATTGTAAATATCTTGTGCTACGGAATTCTCAATAAAATTGAAGTCTTTTGTCTCTTTTTTGGTGAACTTAAAGTCCCTCAAATCCTCCTTGTCTTGCCAGTTTTCATTCAAATTAAAAAGGTCTATATAATGGTTGAATAAAAGTTTTTTGGAGCCTTTTATTTCAACTTCTTCCATCAATGCCTTGTAAACCATTCGCTTTGACTTCAATAATTCTACCAATCGCTCTGAAGCAACGGGTTGGCTATTCCCCAAACCAAACTGCCCTGCAAATTGCAACAAGCGACTTGCGCCTCCTCCTGAATCATTGTTGGTCATAAAACTGAGCTTGCCGATATAAGTTACCTCTTGCTGATTGACCCGATAAAGCGTGAAACTGGTGAACAAAAAGCCTACTATGACGAACCAATACCACTTACGAATCAACTCCAATACATAGTCTTTTAGACTGAGTACCAAGGTTCTGATTTGCTGATTGGTTGTTTGGTTCATGTTATTAGTGGTTGGTGATTCGTAAATGGTGACGGGTAACTATAAAAAGCCCTGTTGCATGGTTCTAACAATAGTTCGTACAAAATCACATTGAATTAGTTGTTATTTTTTTGAGAAAAGAATGATATCTCAACAATCAAGCTCTATCTTGCTTGCAAGAACAACAACAAAACTGTCGCAACAGTGGCAAGTTTTGCGGTCACACTGTCGAAGGCATCGTTCCAACTCAAGTTCTCTCTTCGTTCTTCACGAATCAATTCGTTCTTTTTTCGGTCAGTAGCATCTACATACACAATCGCTCCATTTTCGACTTTGGGATACAGTTTTATGAATCCCAAGTTCAAGGTTCTTTTGGTCTGACCACTCGGCTCTCTGACAAAGGTCCTTGATTTTTTGGCGTAGCGTCCAAAACCTGCACCATATCTTCGGAGGTAGTAATCGGCTCGTTTGGGACCTTCGTAAGGCACACTCAATCGAGGAATCGTGTCTACATCCGAATAGCCAGTTGCCCCCATCATGGTCACGATGTTTTTAATTTCG
>JBGCDY010000113.1:0-4261 GCA_045105835.1 Chitinophagales bacterium | reverse complement strand
GGGAGTTATGCCAATTATGGTGGAAGCAAAAGAATCAGTAGTGGAATCTTGGCAGAGGAATTTCATGTATTCTCTATCATTTGGGATACACAAAAAATTCAATGGTTGTTGGACGATGCCGTTTACCACGAAGCCGATATTACCCCATCTGGCTTGAGTGAGTTTCACGAATCCTTCTTCTTCATCTTCAATGTGGCAGTAGGCGGAACTTGGCCTGGTTCTCCTGATAATACAACCGTTTTTCCACAAAGAATGGCGGTAGATTATGTACGAGTATTTCAGTAATTTGGCAAAAAATAACTTATCTACCTTCCCTCTCCCTTTGAAAGGGGAGAGGGAAGGATGTTCCACCAGTTTTGACACACGGTCAAAAAAACTTTCCTTAGAATACACCTTAACTACTACTCTAAAATGAAATACTTCTACTTAACTCTAATTCTTTGTCTTTTTACCAGTTCTGTACCGCCTTCATTTGACCAAGTCTCCGTTTTCAAAGATAATGGAGAGATCAAGTTAATGGTCAATGAAGAGGCTTTTATAGTGAATGGCATGAACTGGGACTACTTTCCAATCGGCACCAATTACACCTACGTTTTGTGGCAACAATCAGATGAGCTAATCAAAGCTGCACTTGAATCAGAAATGTCCCTGTTGAAAAACATGGGAGTAAATACGATTCGGGTATATACTGGCATTCAACCCAAATGGATTACCTATATTTACGAACAATATGGCATTCGCACGATGCTAAACCACTCATTTGGTAGGTACGGTGTGTCAATTGACGATGCTTGGATTCCGAATACAGAATATGGAGATGCAAAAGTGAGAGATTTCTTGCTTTCTGAAGTAAAAGCTTTGGCAGAAGAGTATAAAAACACGCCTGGTTTGTTGATGTATTTACTGGGCAATGAAAACAACTATGGACTTTTTTGGGAAGGAGCCGAAACCGAGGATATTCCTATTGAAGATAGAAAATCCACCATTCGTGCCCGTGCCATGTACAAGCTGTTTAACGAAGGAGCTTTGGCAATGAAAGCAATCGACACTGCTCACCCTGTTGTGATGTGCAATGGAGATTTGCAGTTCATAGACATCATTGCAGAAGAATGCAAAGACGTAGATATTTTTGGAACAAATATGTATCGAGGTGCTTCCTTCGGAGACGCTTTTGAGAAAGTTAAAAGTAAACTAAAGAAGCCCATCTTGTTCACCGAATTTGGTTCTGACTCGTTTAATGCCATTGAAGGTAAAGAAGACCAATTGTCACAAGCAGATTATATGGTCTGCAATTGGCAGGAAATTTACGAAAATGTAGCAGGTTTGGAGAAAGCAGGAAATTCCATTGGGGGCTTTACTTTCCAATTTAGTGATGGCTGGTGGAAATTTGGACAAACAAAAAACTTGGATGTCCACGATGACAATGCTTCTTGGTCGAATGGTGGCTATAAGAGTGATTATAAAAAAGGTCAGAACAATATGAATGAAGAGTGGTTTGGTATCTGTGCCAAAGGAAAAACCAACGAAAATGGAGTTTACCCACTTCATCCCCGTGCTGCCTATTATGCCCTCAAAGAAGTACATCAGTTAAATCCTTATATTGAAGGCGCAACCCCAAAAACGATTAACCATCATTTTTCAGATATCGTACTCAAAGATGCCTTAGGCAAAGCGAAAGATGCTAAGGCAAGTTCAAATTAGAAACTCAAATCAAGATATTAATTTTTTTCCCCTTGAACCCTAAATAACAAAGGTCAAATGATGAATGTGTTAGACGCTGAACAAAAAGTCGATGATAAATCACAAGTCGATATAAGTCAGGTTACTATAGAAAACGAAAGCTACTACAAAATCTCGAACAATGATGAGATGGAGCCATTTTTTATGAGCATCGTTAGTGACTCCAATCACTGGATGTTTATTTCCAGCAATGGAGGCTTGAGTGCAGGTAGAAAGAATGCAGAAAATGCTTTATTCCCCTATTATACCCATGATAAAATCACCGAATCTGCCGAAGTCACGGGTAGTAAAAGTGTTTTCTGGGTTGACAAAGAAGGTAAGTCTCATTTATGGGAACCCATTTCAGATAGGTTTGATGGAATGTACAGTGTTACCCGAAATCTCTACAAGAGTGTTTATGGCAACAGAGTGATTTTTGAAGAAACCAACCATGACCTTCAATTGACCTTTAGGTATCAGTGGAGTTCGAGCAATGTTTACGGATTTGTTAGAAAAACCACGCTGATCAATCATGCCGAAAATGAAGTGAAAATATCTTTACTGGATGGTATTCAAAATATTGTGCCTTACGGCGTTCCGAGTTATACACAAAATAACCTTAGCAACCTGGTAGATGCTTACAAAAGGAACGAATTGGACAAAGCATCAGGTTTGGGAATGTATGCCCTCAGCGCCATCATTGTCGATAGGGCAGAACCAAGCGAAGCCCTCAAGACAAACATCGTATGGTCAATGGGTTTAGAAAACCCTACCCACCTCGTTTCTTCCCTTCAATTGAAGAACTTCCGCAAAGGAAAACCAATTCAAGAAGAAACGGATGTCAAGGCAGAAAAAGGAGCGTACTTCCTCCACACAGAGTTGTCTCTCCCCTCCAATACAGAAAAATCATGGCGCATTGTTGCTGACATTAATAAAAACCATGCAGCAGTTGCCCAAATCAAACATACCATACAAACAGAGCAAAATTTGGCTCAATTGGTGGATGAGGATATACAATTGGGAACGAAAAGGTTGATTAAATTGACCGCCGCTTCTGATGGGCTGCAATTGACGGCAGACGAGCGCAGAGATTCCCGTCACTTCTCCAATACGCTTTTCAACATCATGCGTGGGGGAATTTTCGACAACAACTATCAAATCGAAAAACAGGATTTTACAACCTACCTCCAAAAGGCAAACAAAAAATCCTATGCTGCTCACAAAGAAACATTAGAGGGCTTGACGGATTTATTTTCCTTATCTGAGCTAAAAGAACTTGCCCACCAAAGCACAGACAATCAGTTCAAACGCTTATGTTTGGAGTATATGCCTTTGAAGTTCAGTCGCCGACATGGTGACCCAAGTCGTCCATGGAATAAGTTTTCCATCAATACACGAAGTGAAGTCGACGGCTCAAAAATCTTGGATTATGAAGGGAATTGGAGGGATATTTTCCAAAACTGGGAAGCACTCGCTCATTCTTATCCTGAATTCATCGAAAGCATGATTCACAAGTTTTTGAATGCCAGTACTTTTGATGGTTACAATCCTTACAGAGTCACCAAAGGTGGATTTGATTGGGAAGCCATCGAACCTGACGACCCTTGGTCCTACATTGGATATTGGGGTGACCACCAAATCATCTATTTACTGAAGTTTTTGGAGTTTATAGAAGAACAGAGTCCTAAGAAACTCGAAAGCTATTTTGACAAAAATTTGTTTGTATATGCCAATGTACCTTACAAAATCAAAAGCCACCAAGAGATTCTACGAAACTCCAAAGACACCATTGATTTTGATGAGCATTTAGATACAAAGATTCGTGAAAGAAGAGAGGAACAAGGTGCCGATGGTGCATTGTTGCAAGATGAAAATGGTGGTATTTACAATGTCAATTTTATCGAGAAAATATTGGCAACAGTATTGGCGAAGCTCTCCAACTTTATCCCCGAAGGCGGTATTTGGATGAATACCCAACGCCCAGAATGGAACGATGCCAACAATGCCTTAGTCGGCAATGGGGTGTCAATGGTGACGCTCTACTATTTGAGGCGATTCTTACACTTCTTCAAAGGTGTTTTTGCAGCTTCAAAACTGGAGGAAGTGGCAATTTCCGAGGAGTTGGCAACTTTCTTTACTCAAATAATGCAAACCTTTGATAAGTATCAAAACTTGCTGTCAGGTTCTATCAATGATACCCAGCGCAGAAGAGTTTTGGATGGATTGGGGGAAGCAGGTAGTGAATACCGATGGAAGATTTACAAGGATTCTTTTTCGGGCGAAAAGAAAACTGTTTCTTTGGCTGATTTGAAGCACTTTGTGAAGATTTCTCTGCAATACTTGGAGCATTCCATTGAAGCGAATCGAAGAAACGACAACTTATACCATGCCTATAATTTGGTGACAATTGAAGGGGAGAAAGAAGCTTCCATTTCTTATTTGAGTGAAATGTTGGAGGGGCAAGTAGCCGTACTGAGTGCGGGTTATCTTTCTTCAAAAGAAGCAGTAGCGGTATTGGATGGCTTGAAAAACAGTGCATTGT
>JBGCDY010000112.1:0-3321 GCA_045105835.1 Chitinophagales bacterium | reverse complement strand
AAATACCAGCCCTGAAAGGGCGTAAGCAAAGAAGATGGTTGAATGCTTTCGCCCTTTCAGGGCTAATGGCACATTTATAATTGACTCACAGGGCGTTGCCCCGTGTTATTGCTAAAACCCTTTCAGGGTTAATAAACAAGATTTTCTCTTAACTTGATGGCTATGATTGCAAATGCGCGCGAGTTAGTTTACAATTCAATACTCTTGAAGCTACTCCAATAAACCTTCTATTGCCTCCTTCAATAAAGGACTATTTTCGGATTGAAATCCAAAACCCGAATAATTCTCGCTTTCCTTCAATGCCTTCAACAAGTCAAATTCAGCTTGTGGAGAACTATAGAAAACCCCTTTTGACTCAAAATAATTCGCCAAATAATCTTGCTCTGTTTGACCAGGCGTAGGAATTAAAATCGCCTTTTTATCCAAAGCCGCCAAATCCATCAAGGTGCTGTATCCTGAACGAGCAATCACCATATCAGCCGCCAACAAGACTTGATTCAATTCCTTTGCAGTGAGGAAATTAACGACTTGAAAAGATGAATTCAATTCGTCAAATTCTTGTTTTTCAGTCACTCCTCGTACCAACAATACCTGCAAATCACTTTGAAGCATTTGCTTCTTCAATAAATCTTCAAAAATCGTTCGTTGAGGCTCTGGTCCAGACAAGACCGCTACAACATCGTATCGTTTTTTCAAAAAAAACTTTGACCCATTCCCCACTTCAATACCTTCTCCCAAAACTTCTTTTTTCATCCTCGAAAGCGCACCCACAAAATGAAACTGTTGGGTGGGAAGAGTGTGTTTGTGCGCCAAATCACCACTAAGGCTTTTGCTTTTTTGTGGAAAATCGGGAATCCAACAAGCCGAGAAATGGCGAATGAAACGCATTTGGGTCTTGGCGATAATCGGCTCTAAAAATTGAAGGTAAGCAGGCATCTTCAAAAAAAGCTGGTGACTAATAAAAATGGATGGTACTGTGTCCACATAACAACCATAGCGATTGTCGGAAATAACCGCATCTACTTTTTCTTTTTCAACGATTTGCTGTATCATCTTTTGTTCCGCCCTAATCGCCTTCAGGATTTTGGGTATTTGCCAAAGCATAGTGGGCACTAAACCCAATGTATGACCATTGTATTGGATATCATAAGCAGGCAGTTCGATGTGCTGTAAACTGGGGTATTCTTCCTTCAACAAAGCCAATGCACGCCCATCACTCGCTATAAGCACATCTATATTCCTGTCCAACAAAGCATTGATAATGGGCATACATCTGGTGGCATGCCCTAAGCCCCAATTCAAGGGAGCAACCATTACTTTTAGAGGTACATTCGATTTAGAAATATGTGTTTTTTTATTAGTCAAGTTCCAATTTTTTAAAATAGGATTCGTACTTTTGGATAGAAGGATTTTAACCCATTCCTTGATACCTTCAAAGAAAAATTATTTAACATAGAAATAAGAGAAAGATAATAGCCATTTAGTACCTTAACCCTCCATTAGTATTACCTTTAAACTTACCTTGATAAAGGTTTTCAGACAGGTACAGTTTTTGTGCCCATCTAAGAACGGGAATCTATTTTTTCAATCTTATCATCCACACTCCTCAGCCAAAATTATTATTATTTTTTGATAAATAGTCAATGGTTTCTCAAGCGAAAAATCGCAGTTCGTGACAAGAAGCATTTCCTATTTGTAATCGCCCAATATCATTCAATTAGCTATCAGCCAATGAAAGTACGGTTTAAACAACCAAATTTACCATCTTCAAATTCTTAACTTCTTCTGCAACCGATGGGAACGCGACAAAATCGACGAAGGGAGGTTAGTAAAAAAAATGCCTATGAAGTATCGTCGACTTACCTATGAAGAATTGGAGGAACGCACCTCTCAATTCATCCAGTTTTTAACCAAACAAACCATTGATATGTCTCAATGGGCAGAATTACAACAAACAAACACCACCCTTGCTCGACAATTAATTGATGATTTTAGTGATATAGTAATAGAACAAAAATTGAATGAAATCAATTTTTTGGAGCAACGAACCAACAAAGAATTGAAGGTCTATAAACTCCTCAAGACCAAAATCATTATTATCAACCTTCAAGTTCAAACCGAAGCCAATTTGGATTTGTGTCGTTATGCATCTGTTGCTAACCTACTATCAGGCTTTGACCACAGTATGTGGGACTTTATTCAGCTTGATGTAGCCGAACACAAATACAATAGTGAGCGAGCGCAAGAAATATTTCAGTTGATGAAAACGGGGTGTTTCATTACCCATGAGACTGAATTCAATGCACTTTATGACCTCAGTAAGTCCAGAAGAGTAGCAGCATAGACCTAAATGCTGAATTATGAATGAAAAACGATAAATACTTAGTATTTTTGCAGAGTAAATAAGTGAAAAGACAAAGTAAGTGAAACTTTCAAAATAACTCAGACGGATTAATTAAGATTTTAATCGACTTTAAATCAAAAATTTTTTGCGTTTGAATTTGTACTTTGAATTTGAGTTTTCACTAGTTATCACTTCAAAAATTAATCATACATCATTCAGTCATAAATGGCTATTGCCGAAAAAAAAGTTTATTTCGCCTCAGACCTACACCTAGGTACACCCAGTCTTGAAGCCAGCAAAGTACGTGAAAAACGCTTTGTGAGGTGGTTGGACAGCATCAAACACGATGCAAGCGAGTTGTATTTAGTTGGTGACTTATTCGACTTTTGGTTCGAATACAAAACTGTAGTACCCAGAGGCTATTTGCGTTTTTTCGGTAAACTAATCGAATTAAAAGATGCTGGCGTAGAAATTTCGGTTTTTACGGGCAACCACGATGTCTGGATGTTCGATTACTTCCAAACAGAATTAGACATTCCTGTATATTACCAACCTATCACTCGAACAATCGGCGGTAAAACTTTCTTTATTGGTCATGGCGACGGTCTTGGACCTGGAGACAGGGGCTATAAGCTCCTCAAAAAAGTCTTCACCAACCGAGTCTGTCAGTGGCTATTCGGATGCCTTCACCCAAACATTGCCATTGGTGTAGCCAACTACTTTTCTCGCAAAAGTCGTGGCAAATCCAAAGCAGAAGATGTTTATTGGGGCGAAGACAAAGAATGGCTCGTCTTATACTCCAAAAGAAAGCTGGAACAAAACCCCGATATTGATTATTTTATTTTCGGACACCGACACATACCCTTAGACATACGACTAAGCGACAAAAGTCGCTATGTGAACTTAGGTGACTGGATAAAACACAATTCTTATGCACAATTTGATGGACAAGATTTACAGCTCTGCTATTTTGAAGC
>JBGCDY010000111.1:0-5279 GCA_045105835.1 Chitinophagales bacterium | reverse complement strand
AAGGGTGGGTTTCGAAACCCACCCTTATTGAGCAATTGCATTTTTAATTCTCACTTCTCATTTCCCGCTTCTCTCCTCCAAAATACATCACCACTCCGCAGTTTCGTCCACTTTGTGAACCTCTGTCATCTCCTGCAATAAAGGATGCAAGTATTCGCTGTGAAAACCCTTTCTTCCCCCATAAATAGGCTCGGTAGAATCCACATCAGGCATTTGAAGACCTGCTTTTTTTAGAAATTGCTCCAAACTCTCCAGCCATTCGCCCTTCAATGTTCGCTCACCTTTGAAGATATTTTCTGATTGAAGTAATCCTTCAAAATCACCTTCTTCAAAAATCCCCAAAGCATAAGGAAACGCTTCGTTGAGTGCCGTTTGAAGGCGGGCATTTGCTTCTTCGGTAGCCCTTGCGAGTTGTTTGACCCACACATCGGCATGAAAAATATGGTATTTGATTTCTCCTCGAATTTTAGCGGATAGCTGTGCCAAAGGCGTAAAAGAAGAATTCATCAATGCTTGATAGCGCAAGGCTTCGGAATAGTCAAACAACAAGTGTCGAATCAAACTAAAGTCATACTCTCCAATCGGTAGTTCCACCAACTGACAACATTTGAAGTCTTTGGTCGGACGCTGAAAGCCCAAAACATCGGGATCTGCTTCGCCCAAATGTTCGTGCAAAATCAAGTACAACTGATAGGCATGACCAATCTTGTCCTGTGCCATTGAAGAAAAAGCAATGTCCTCTTCAATAGTAGGCCCCAGACCTGTCCATTCCGAATTTCGATGCCCAACGATGAGTGCATCATCCGCCATTTTGTACAGCAAATCTTTGATTGCCTCTTGGGTCTCTTTGTTCATTTCCATCATTCTGATTTTGATTCTTTTTGTGCTTTTTTATATGCTGTAATTTTGTCACTCACCTTGAAGCCTGATGAAAGGCGGTATTTTTTCTCTCGATTGTTCGCAAACATATCTTCATCCTCCGTATTGAGTGCAAAAACATTCGTTGTTTTGACTACCCAAATATTGAAGCAGGCATCTCGCCGTCCATACTGTTCCTTTGCCAAGACCAAAGCCATTTCATGACCTGCGGCATGCAAAGAGCCTGCATGAAGATGTTGAGCACCCCGTTTTTTTTTGGTGAATACTTCATACGTTTCCCAATGTTGATGTTGAGTCGTTTCGTTTTCGGGCGTATTGTTTTGGAGGTCAAGCCGATTAACCCTAGGGTCTAATGAATCCATAAATGTGTTTAAAAGTTTGAACTAAATACACTGTAACGGAAATAATTTACTATTGCAGCAGCATCGCTGCCACACCATTTGTAGAACGCATCCCCAATAAGGTTTTCATAAGAAATATAGGCTCAATACCATAGAAAGTCAATCATTTAAGCGTGCCGAAGCTACGCTCCTATGACGCATATTCCAAGGTATTTTTCTACAAATAGAGTCAGGGCTATGCCCTTCTAAACATCAAAAAACTTTCGTTTCACTGAACTAAACTCAGTAAAATTAGCAAAAAAACAAAAATTAGCGGCGAAGGTTCTCTCTTTAAATTTAAACCTCTTTATATACGAGAGGTCTAAAAACACATCATTCTTGCAGGTTTTACCATTTTTTTTTGACACCAATTACTTCCACCAGTATTCAAACCCACGAATATGAAAGATTGCTTTTCTTTACTTACCACCTTGTTTATCAGTTTTTTATTAGGAGCATGTAGCATGACTCCAGGCTTGGAAGAAGCCGATATAGAACCTATGAGATTTGATGGGGTTTGGCAATCAGAAAGCAGTAATTTGGCAAGTAATATTCAAAAAGAACTCCGAAGCAGAACTCTACAAATTTACCAAGACTTTAGTTATTCCTTGCAGGACATTGACCACAACGGTGATATTTTCACTTCAAAAGGTTCTTTCACCTTCAATTTTGAAGAACAACTCAATGGAATTTTTCCCATTGTCATCCACCAATCCGAACCTGCCGAAGCTACTTACCAAGGCATTGTAGAAATCAACAACAAAGTCTCTCCTCCTGAAATGACCATCGAATATGTCCAAACCCTTCCAAGTCAAAATTTGGAATTGACTCCACCAATCGTTGCAGAAGGTTTTGGCAGTACGGACGACTTCAATTTTGGAATCGAAAACGTACAGAAATTTGCGATTCAGTAATTTTTTATCGCAACCTCCTTTTAAAAAAAGCTATTCTCATAAACCAAAAAATGCCTCCTAAATCAAATTTAGGAGGCATTTTTATTTCACTTCTTTCGCCCGAATCCTCAAACAATATTGGGCGTTTTGACTCACAAAATGTATTTTATAAATTACCACTCATAATTTCCATGACTTTTAATATAACTTACCATATCCTCAACGCTAACTATATTTTCTGAGTCCTCTTCGGGAATCTCAATCTCGAACTTTTCTTCAAATGCCATGACCATTTCTCTCATATCTGTAGAATCTGCTCCTAAATCATCGCTAAAGCTAGCATCTGATGTTATTTCATCTAATTCCACTCCCAAATGTTCCTCTATGATTGTCTTTACCTTATCTATTAATGAAATACTTATTTAATTTTAAAAGTACTGATTGAATTTGATTAAAAATAATTTTTTTGCTTCCTTTCTATGCAAAAACATTGAACTACTTACCCCTTCTTATTTTTTTGATGCACCAGATACATCATCCATAAAGGAACAGTACTCTTCAAAATTAATCCCCTTATCATCTCCTTCATAGCCCTTGTAGAGATTCAATAATTTTTCTGCTGTCCATGTTGAATTTTTCTTTCTGATTAAGGCATCAAAATGCTTGTACCATTCTTTGAATTCGATAACACCAGTGCCATCTGTGTCTATAGCGTCAAATGCTTTTTGTCTGTCTGTTTTTGTAGCCATGATAATTTTTGATTTTTTTATGAAAAAAAATGTTTTGCGCTTTTTTAATGAGCAGCTCTATTTGATTAGACGAACTGGCTTTAGCGGATTGAAGATTTTTGAGGAAAATAAAAACAAAAAAAGCCTTCAATGACTCAAGTCATTGAAGGCTTTTTATTTCCGTCAGAAAATTTAAAAATTGTTTTTTGAATACTTAAGCCTCAATCAAGGATTATTTTACATTATTTGATGATTAAAGAGATTGCGGTTAAGGTAGAGTAAAAAAATCGAACGCTTTACCTGTCTGTTCAAATTGGATTTTGCTCAACTCAAGACAGCATTCCCCTTGCATCCTCTTCCGTACAAATATACAGTCGGTTGGTAATTGGGCTACTCCCCACCAGAAGCGTCCAATAATACACACCACTTGGAAACTTTTGGGCATCTGCAATAGAGATTTTATGCCGTTTACTCCCTTTTGAAATAGTAAACCTGCCAATCGTCTTTCCTTGGGCATTTTTGAGGTGAAGGTTTCCATTTTGGGAAAGCGGCTGTTGGAAAACAAAAGGAATCGTCTGAACACAGACGGCATCCCTTTTGGGAGCAAAGACCTGAAAAGCAGCACTCCCAGCTTTGAAACTCGCTACCATTTTGCGCTCCATAGCCGAATTGGTTTGGGTCTGTTCCGCCAAAGCAGCCCTTAAGACTTGTTCCAGGGCTTCGTCCAAGTTTTCCCAATCAAAGCCCTGAGCGGAGCTTCCCCTTGATTGAGATGCAAAAAAAGGGTGTGGATGCTCCGAAATCATTTCTGCATCGTACAATTCATACAATTCTATAATCTCCTCTCTACTCTCCAAATTGTTCCAAAAATGTTCAACCAAAATAGTGGGTAATTCTTCTACCTTGGACAAGTGCATTGCATAAGCATACAAAATGCGACTCTCCATCGTAAGGTTGCCTTTTTTGTCAAAAATATTGTTGTGTCTGCTCATATCTTTAATCCCTCTACTTGGGTTGAATAAATAAATATTGGATTAGAAATGTAAAATAAACCATCTCCTTTAGTACACTGTATAGAAATTACTTAAGGTTTTGAGGTGACATCCTGCATGTGAAACGAAAAGATATAATCTCAAGACCGATAGCAAGATCTCACCTCACTATCTAAAGAAACTTTTGAAACACTGTATTAATTAGTACAGCGTGTAAAAAATTCATTAATATTTTCCCATGACTGAAACCTTCAATTTTCCTCCTCCTTTAGAGGGGGCAAGGGGGAGGACTACGTAAGTATGGAAAATGAATTTTTAATTACTTTTTACATGCTCTATTTAGTATACTGTTTAGAAATTATTTAATATTTTTTTATATACGTATACACCCCATATCCTTGCCTTCTCCAAAATGGTAACAAAAGCATATATCTCTCCCTTTGAAGAATCTATCTCGATTTTTCAAGAAGAATGGGGGCGCAAAGTTAATAAATTTGTTCATAGACAAATATTAAAAATAAATTAAAACAGTGTATTTGATACTGTGTAACGAAAATTTCTCAACATTATTCTATCACAAAAATCAATCCATTTACATCCTCTTAAGTCCATTCTGAGCAATTCGGAATAGGCTCTTCAAAAGAAACCCCTCCTCATTCCTAACCTATATCTATCATTATCAAGACATTATTTTTTGAAAGAGTTCAGGGGAAAGTCCGTCAATTTTGACATATCGTTAAAATCGTTCTTTGACTAAAGTCGTGAAATGAGGCTACACTAGTCTATTTGTTTGAAAATATTAGACCACCATAGTATGTACTTTTTCCACGAAATTTGTCAAAAAACCAACACCTTTTGACACACGATACTCAATATCCTGTTTAGTAACGATCAAAGAATAACTCCTACAATTAGGCTTTTGATTTTTGCTACAATGATTCTCAATTGTAATGAAAATCATTTCTTTGGTTCTTCGGCAATTATTGCAAAACACCACAGAATGCATATTCTGCTATCTCGTTGGAAAATTTAAAGTATTGATACCTCTAGCAATGAGAAAAGCGAATACATCATCTTGTCCCGATTTATCGGGATTCACTGTTGCTTACTATCGTAAAAATTGTCAACGAACCATTTCTTTTTCAAAAACAAAATAATTGTCTGATAAATTCCGTGAAAGACCTAAAGGCTACAATAGTCTCCATTCACGGTTTTGGTCAAAGAACCAACAAAATCAAAGTTTTTTATATCAAATGTTCAATTTATTTTTTCGTTGTTAAGTGGTGGGACAAAATTAACTTCAGTCAATATAGGTCCCCACATTAAACAGGAATATAGTGTAACCCACCCCTGCCCCTCCCAAGAGGGGATTTTCTCACTATATACGAGATTCCCCTCCTTGGAGGG
>JBGCDY010000110.1:0-5010 GCA_045105835.1 Chitinophagales bacterium | reverse complement strand
TTGTTGATAAACGCCTTCGCACCTGCAACACCACCTCTTACCTCGAAGTTTAAAACTGCACCAAATCCATTGTGGTTGAGGTATTTTTTAGCCAACTCGTGGTAAGGGCTGCTTTCCAAACCAGAATAAGTCACCTTCGTCACCAATTCGTGACCCTCCAACCATTTAGCCAAAGTCAATGCATTCGAAAGGTGTCTTTCCATACGAAGCGACAAGGTTTCTAAGCCCTGCAAAAACAAGAAAGCATTGAAAGGACTCATGGCATTTCCATAATCTCTCAATCCTTCGACCCTTGCTCTGATAATAAAGGCAATGTTGCCAAAAGGTCCATCCACACCAAAAACATCGGAAAAAACCATTCCGTTGTAGCCCTCAGAAGGCTCACTGAACTGTGGGAATTTGCCATTGCCCCAATTGTAATTTCCGCCATCAATGATCACTCCACCAATGCTTGTACCATGTCCACCAATCCACTTCGTGGCCGAATGAACCACGATATTGGCACCATGCTTCAATGGGTTGAACAAATAACCTCCCGCACCAAAAGTATTGTCGACAATCAAGGGTAAGTCGTATTTCTTAGCGACAGCCGCCACACGCTCCCAATCAGGAACATTTCCCTCTGGATTTCCAATGCCTTCCAAATAAATAGCTTTGGTCTTATCGTCAATCAATGATTCCATGCTATCTGCATTGTCACCCTCTGCAAAACGCGCTTCAATGCCCAAACGCTTAAAAGATACTTTGAACTGATTGTAAGTACCGCCATACAAGAAAGACGTAGTCACAAAATTGTCGCCTGCCTCTAAGATGTTGGTCAATGCCAAAAACTGTGCAGACTGCCCCGAAGAAGTCGCCAAAGCTGCAACACCTCCCTCCAAAGCTGCCATACGCTGCTCAAAAACATCCGTCGTCGGATTCATGATTCGGGTATAAATATTTCCAAACTCCTGCAAACCAAAAAGTTTGGCAGCATGATTCGTATCTTGAAAATTGAAGGAAGAAGTTTGGTAAATGGGTACGGCTCTTGAGCCTGTTGTTGGGTCTGGGGTTTGTCCTGCGTGTAGTTGAAGGGTCTCAAAACGATAATTCTCGCTCATTTTTCTTGATTTTAAGGATTGTGATAAAATTATTAATACGGAAGCCTGAGTTATTTACTTCAAAAAAAAAGCCTCTCTTCGTTTTTGTTGAAGAAAGGCTTTCTCTGTGATTAATTGTTGTTTTGTTTTTTAGAAAACATACATTCATCTTGAAGACCAAAGACCTTTCAAATACATACAACAACAGCAGCAACCATACATAATATGATTTGGTATAGAGTTGTCAAAAGATATTTGAAAAAGGTTTGGCATGAAAATCTAAAATTGAAGGAATGTCAATAAATAATGTCCAAAATTAAGATATCTTCAATAGAAAAACAAATTTTTAATATTTTGTTCAAAAAATATATGCTATTTGATGGAGATTTGTTAAAAATGAGACAAAAAAGAGTACTAAAAAATATCATCATAAAACGCAATGAATCTTGAAAATCAAATACAACGCACAAGCTTGTATTTGAACCTGTGCGTTGAAATTGAATTGAGATCTTTGGTTGTCTGACAAATTCCGTGGAGCATTTAAAGACTACAATAGTCTGATTTCATAAAAGAATCATTATTAGCAAAATAACACGCTAATTTTCTAAAAGATAGACTATTGTAGTCTCCCTTCACGGTTTTAGTCAAAGAACTAGATTTTTTACTTAGCCTTTCGGGAACATCTCCAAGACTTTACCAAATTTAATGGCCGCATTCACATCACCTTTTACCTTCATTTTCCCTTGCATAAAAGCAGCCGTACCCTTCAATTTTCCCGCAGCCATTGCCGCAAAATGTTTGTCCTTCATGGTCAACGTGCATTTTGCCTCTTCAATAGCGCCTTCATAAATACGAGCAGGAGTGTTTTGCAGGTCAAAAACCCAGTTTTGAGCTTGTTCACCCGTTATTTGAAACTGATAAATGTCACTGGAAGGAAGTTTTAGGTCTGGATTTTTGGCTAAGTAACTTGCCATAAATTGGAACATAGGCGCAATATCAGACAAAGGAACTTCTTTTGATGCCGCTACTTTTGCTTCATCAGAAGCCAAAACCAGTGCCTCCAATTCGTTGGCACTTTCTCTAAGGTACCGAGCAAACTTGTTCATATCGGGCATGATGTTTCTCGACGAAATAGGACTTAAAGAAACCACACCATTGTAGGACAAAACGGTAATCAAGAGACCCATGCCATCCATGACGGGAGCCATCCCCATACTGGTTAATAATTGTTTGCCGCCCAAATAAATGGGAACTTGAGGACCAGGGACATTGGTAATCACCAAATTGAAAACGGGGTTGTGAAGTTTGGAGAGGTTCGCACGGGTGTATAAACGAGCCGCTGTTCCTGCCAAACCAAAGGGAATCAATTCACTGTACTGCACCAACGATTTTGCATTGACGGCTTTCTGTACGATTTTGCCGCTTCGGGTTTGTTCGTGGATTAGTTTCAATCGCTCAATAGGGTCTTCTATCTGCGTCGCCAAAGGAATGAACATAGAGGAAACTTGGTTTCCCATCGTGTTTTTTTCATCTTGGCTACGTGTCGAAACGGGAACCATTGCGACCAAAGGTTTTTCGGGCAAGGCATTTTTTTCTTTCAAATACCTACGCAATGCACCTGCACAAGCTGCCAAAATCACATCGTTTACGGTTGTTCCTTCAATGATGTTTTTGATGGCTTTGATGCGATCCAAAGACAACAAAGCTGTGTCCCAAGTTCTATCTGCCGAAACCTGTCCATTGAGAATGGTTTTGGGAGCGGTGAAGGGAAGTGTGGGCATGGGCGCACTTTGTACTCTGGTCAGGAAACCTGCTTTAACCGTAGAGGTTGCAGTGTCCAATAGGAGCTTGGGGAGTTTGAGGGGACGTTTGATAAAATTGACTGCACTGCGTCTGACCAATTCGATATCGCTTGGCACAGATTCGATTTTTTTGGCAGTTGGCTGTGGGAATACACGAGGTTCGGGAGTCATGTCATAAATGATGTTGTTGATGTCTGCGCCCGACATGCCATCTATTGCAGCGTGGTGAACCTTGCTGATAATCGCCACAGAACCAGGAGGAACTTGCGGGATATTGTTGATGCCTTCTACAAATACGATTTCCCAAAGAGGGCGATTGCGGTTGAGTGGCTGGCTGAATAGGCGAGAGGCAAGTTTTCGGAGTTGTGTCCAATCACCAGGTTCAGGAAGTGCAGTATGGTGCAAGTGCCAATCGAGGTTGAAGTTGGGGTCGTCTATCCAATAAGGATAATCTAAACTCAAAGGAACTTGGACAAGTCTTTGGGTGAAGGACGGAATGAGGTGCAAACGTGATTTGAGGATGTCACGAAATGCCTCAAATTCGAGTGAACCTTCAATGATTGCCAATCCGCCAACGTGCATGGGAGAGTTGGGGGTTTCGAGGTACAAAAAGGAAGCGTCTAAACCTGTCAATGCTTGCATATCTGCTGTTTTTTCGGTTTGTTGGTTGTAAAAAGGTATTTTGGAAACATCAAAATCTACTCGTTCTTCAACCTGAATTTAGGGTATTTCCACAAAATTACCTTCTTTTTCTGCGTCTGCCACATAAATCTTGCTTTTTGTGGCTTCGAGAATGATTTTGTTGGTCAAGTTGATGTAGCCCGATTGGCTTGTAGAAGGGTCTTCGCTGATAAAAACCATGCTTTCGTCCGCATCATTGAAGATTTTGATGGCACCACTTTTCATATTGGAGCGAATCTGTACCCTATTGCTTGCAGCCTTGTTTTGAATTTCCAAAAGTCCTCCCTTTTCGTTTTTATCAGCACTCAAGGACATCATTTCTTGTCCTTCGCTATTGTAAATCAAAATACTACCTGTATGCTCCAATGCCCGCAATGCCATAACGGTATTGCCTGCTTCATTGACCAAATCTATGCTTTTGGCGGTGATTTTTGAAGTGATTTCATCTTGGAAAGAAGAACTGGCACTCAAGAGCAGAAAGCCGATGAACAAGGTTGCTCCTATGAGGGTACACTTTTTATACCATTGAAGCTGGACTTCCAATTGGAGGAGGCGAGACTCGACGTTTGAGTTTTTCATGAAAGATTATTTTTTAGAAATATTAGAATCAAAGATTTAACAGCTTAATAGCCTGCTTAGTTGTCAAGTATATTGCGGGTGCTTACATTTCTTAACGTTTATTAAATGAATATCCAAGCAAATTTTCATAATCTTGTGCTTTGATTTTGAAGGTGAAGGTTGACAGCATTCCCTATAATCCTAAATAACTGAATTTCATGCAAAAAACACTACGAACCTTAATTTTTACCCTGTTCATGGTTTTGATGAGCCTGCCTTTTCTGCAAGCACAAACGGAACAAGGTATCATCAGAGGATTTGTTTACGAAGAAGATTCGGGAGAACCGATGATTTTTACCAATGTATTTTTGGAAGGAACAACTTATGGTGCAGCGACGGATATCAACGGATTTTTTAGTATCAATAAAGTCCCCCCAGGTACTTATATGTTGTTGAGTACTGGTATTGGCTATGATACGACAAAAGTAGAAGTGACGTTGAAGGCAAATCAAATTTTGAATGAAAAACTATTTGTAGGAAAAAATGATATCGTATTGGATGTCATTGAAGTAGGTGCTGCCAAACAGGAGGCACGAACGGAGGTGAGGACTTCGGTCATCAAAATTACTCCCAAACAAATTAACAAAATTCCCGCCGTTGGGGGAGAGCCAGATTTGGCGCAGTACCTACAGATGCTCCCGGGGGTCGTCTTTACGGGGGATCAGGGTGGACAGCTCTATATTCGGGGTGGTTCACAGATACAAACCAGAGTTTTGTTGGATGGAATCACGGTGTATAATCCTTTTCACTCGATTGGTTTGTTCTCGGTTTTTGAGACAGATTTGATTCGAAATGTGGAGGTCATGACAGGTGGCTTCAATGCGGAATAC
>JBGCDY010000109.1:0-2429 GCA_045105835.1 Chitinophagales bacterium | reverse complement strand
AATGTATATGATTCTTACAAAGATATTCTAAAAATCCGCTTCAAAGATGTAAACAATTCTTCCAGTGCTATATACCAGCAGTTAGAAGCCAAGTTTGAAAAAAATATCAAAGAGGTCAAGACCCTCATGGGAGATCAAAGCACTTTCTTCATCAACCTTACCCATCATTTTTGGAATTTACTCTGTGGTCACGCCCAAAGTTACAGTGGATTGATTGCCAACTTTGCCATCAAACAAAAAAAGGGAGCAAATAAAGGGTTTACTACGCTTGGCAGAAAAGTAATGCGATTGCTATTAAGTAGAGAAAATGGTCGGCGCATTTTGATAGATACCAAGCACATGAGTGCTCTTGCACGCAAGCAATTTTACGATATGTGGGAAAATGAATTTGCAGCTCAAGGTGATGCCTTTCCTATTATTTGCAGCCATGCGGCAGTGAATGGAAAAGGGAATTTTGAAGATGAAGTAGCCAATTTTGTGAGTGGTAAGAAAAAGAAAGACCGAGACAAAGACAAAAAGAAATACTACTTCAATAGGTGGTCAATCAACCTCTATGACAAAGACATCGAAATGATTCACAAGTCAAAAGGTCTGATTGGATTGATTCTACACGAAGACAGAATACCTGGTGACGCTCCTAAAAAAATGATAGACAAAGCTCTACGTGAACTCAAAAAAGCTGAGAAAAAATCAGGTGTAGGGTCAAAAAAACATACACAAATCAAAGAGTACATCCAGTTCTTATACATGCAGATGCTTGTAGCCAATATTTTCCAGATTGTTAAAGCAGTCAATCAACAAACAGCTTGGGACATCATTGGCTTGGGAACGGATTTTGATGGCATCATCAATAGTTT
Organism: Chitinophagales bacterium; assembly: GCA_045105835.1. GTDB lineage: Bacteria > Bacteroidota > Bacteroidia > Chitinophagales > UBA2359 > JAUHXA01. The sequence continues at coordinate 1,572 of JBGCDY010000109.1, read as the reverse complement.
TGAGTGTTATGATGATTTTGTCGCCTTAAAAAAATTCCCTACCGAACTGCTGCAATATTTAAACAGAATAAAAGCAGGAGATGACCGCTTTGCGATTGTAGATAAAAAGGCAAAAGACAAGCCTAACTTCACCATTTCGGAACTTCAAAGGCTGATGTTTGGGCTGAGTCCACAAGAAATCATCGACAAGATTTTTCACAAAAACGTGGAAGATTTCATGGAGCGCTACTACAATGATGCTTATCTGAAAAAACAAATCCTGCCTCCTCCCCCACCAGTCTTGGCAGATTCATAGAAATCCACAAAGCAAAAGAACAAATTTTGGAGCGGTGTAGCAATCACCGCTTCAAAATTTTCTACTACCTTTAGACAAAATTCATGCATGTCTAATCTAATCAAAATTCTGCTGCTGCTTGTATGCTTCCATACAAGCAGTTTCGCACAAAACAACACCCCTTACGAACTCGACTTCAAAAGAGAAATGTTGCTTTTGGGCATAGGAGGTATAGGCAGCCTCACTGCAATCCACCTACACAAAACAAAGATTGGCCCACTCACAGTGGAAGAAATTAACGGACTCAACGCCAATGATGTCAATGCTTTTGACCGTTCTGCCACCGAGAATTGGTCAACCCATGCAGCCAAACAAAGCGACTATTTTTTATACACTTCGGCTGCACTCCCCTTCACAACTTTAGCAGCCACAAAAATCAGAAAAGATGTCTTCATCATCGGAACCATGTTTACCGAAACGGTATTCATTAACCTCGCTTTGACAGATTATGCCAAGTTTATCGCCCGTCGTTACCGCCCATTGGTTTATCATCCAAATGTACCTTTGGATACCAAACAAAGCACGGGTGCACAGTTGGCTTTCTTTTCGGGACACGCTGCAGGCAGTGCCTCTCTTTGTTTTTTTACGGCAAAAATACTCAACGATTATTATCCGAATTCCAAACTCAAGCCTTTGATTTGGGGAACGGCTGCTACCATTCCTGCAATAACCAGTTACCTTCGCTACAAAGCTGGCAAGCACTTCCCCACTGATGTGATTGCAGGTTATTTGGTTGGTGCTTCAGTCGGTTATTTGATTCCCACATTGCACAAAAAGAAAAAGGATAAAACAAACAAAACGACTTTGCAGGTTTCGCCCAGTTGGAAATATAGTGGGGTGAATGTGGTGATGGGGTTTTGAAAAAATGACTCTGTAGTATCTCAACTCCATCTTGTCCGATAGCTATTTATCAAAATCCTCCTATCCAATCAGAAGATTTTTACAAAATGACAAAAACCACGTATTGAAGCGTGTTTTTAATTTTTATTCTAATTTTGATTTTCATTCACTACAAGGTGATTTTTATTAAATTGCCGTTTTTTTTAGAAACAAATCGAAGCAATGAATATACTCATCGTCAACAATGGCATTCTTCCTGTCCTCAAATATGGAGGTACAGAACGAGTGATTTGGTATTTGGGCAGAGAATTGTCAAAATTAGGGCATGACATCACCTATTTGGTTGCCAAAGGTTCCCATTGTCCTTTTGGCAAAGTCCTCACATTGGACAATTCACG
>JBGCDY010000108.1:0-2493 GCA_045105835.1 Chitinophagales bacterium | reverse complement strand
CTGTGAGTATTGATAGTCGACTTCGCTGTATCTCAAATTGTCACCAGGACACATGTGCCCAAAAAAAGCATAGCCTATGCCATTCATATCCGTACCTGTCAACAACATAGCACAGTTGTAATTGGTTGGCTGCAAATTGGGAAAAGCCCAAGCTGCAAAGTTTTGGGTAAGTATGTCCTCATCGCCTGGTGCATCTGTCCAAGGGTTTGGAGAATTGTAGATGTAGTGGGTAAAAGCGACTTGGTACTCAACATCAAATTGTAAGTGATAACCATTGACGATATTGACCATGGTAGCCAATGTGTTTTGAAAAGTAGTGGTGTTGCTATTTGCGACATTTTGATAGCCTTGCCAGTCTAAAGTAATGGCTAAATCAACGCACTTACTCGCCGTTTTTGTCAGATTTGCAGGTGCTTGAGGCTTCAAATTCTCCAAATGAAAGTTTGCAGGAGTTCCTATTGAAGCAGCATGACCACATTTTGATTCATTCTTAACTTGGTTTTCTTCATACACCAATACCTGTGTGTTCTTTGTTAGCATTGCGGCTTCTTCAAGCATTTCAAACGAATGTCCTTTTTTGTCGAAAATGAATCCATGAACAAAGTTTTCTGAGATGGTGAACCTTACAGGAATGTGGCTTTGATTTTTTAGGTAGCCCTTGTAGGTTTTAATCTTGTGTTTTAGAGGGGCTAATTCTCCGTTTTCAAGATTGTACTGACTGTTTTCTGAGAAGACTTTGCTGGGCTGCAATACAAGTTCCCAATGATGCTCTTCCGAAAAATGAAGGTCTAAGTTCAATTCTGTTTGTCCTTTTTGGCTTACAAAATCCCACAAAGCTTTTGCATTGAGTTCGTAAATCGAAAAATCTTTCAATCCATAAGGAGTTTGATTTTCTTGAGGCGTAATGGGATTTGCAGCGATTTTTAAGGATTCTTGGCTAAATAATTGGTAGGGAAACACTACAAGAGTAAGTACAAATAGGGCTAGGTTGACAGTAATTTTGTTCATACTGAATGAGGGAATTTAGGGTTAGGGGAATTAAAAAACTTGATTAGGTATCTTCAATTTAAACAAAAAAAAGCATTCCCACAACAAAAAATTACCCTATTCGCTCATTTCACTTCTCTGGTTTTAAGTCCAAACACCCCCAAACACATATTTTATTTATCCCAGATTTATCGAATAAAATATATATCGACCTATATGATTAGGCTCTATGTTATTACTTCAAAAAGATTTAGGTCTTAATTTGCAGGAATAGTACAACAACGTCATATATCCTAAAACTAAAAAAAAAATGGCTTTCACTACCGTTGTGGTAGGAAAGCCATTTTTGTTAGGTTTAAACAATCAAGAATTTCTTCTTGTTTCTTAGCGTTTCACAAACTTGCTACTGATGATCTCGCCACCTGCTTTGATGCTGACCACATAAATACCCACTGGGTAATCTGCGACATCTAAGCGAATCATGTTTTGAGTATTGGTAGAAGAAAGTTCATTCACAGCCATACTTTGTCCCGTCAAGTTGAAGACTTCAACCGTTGCATCACCAGGCATCATGCTAAAGTTGATGGTGATAAAGTCTTTTGCAGGAACTGGTAAGATGCTGTTCAATGTCAATTCCATTGCAGGCTCTTCCAATTCAGTTGTGCTCGTTTCCACGGTTTGTGCTTTAGCAGCATCTTTACCTGGCCCGTCTCCATTACAACCTGTCACTTGAATCACTGCATAAGAAGTGTCACACTGTCCGAAGGCATTGCAGCCAACGATGGTAATGATTTCTTCTCCTGCAAACAATGGTAAGGCTGTGTATTGTAGACATCCATTGTCCAACAATTGTAAGCTACAACTGTAAGTCGTGTTGGCAGAAGTAATCGTGATGTCATCACTTCCTGCAAGGTCACAGAAATCTGGGCAAATTACCAATGGTTCCAATGGTTCTGCACACAAGTACAAGCTGTCACTACAAGATTTGCCTGTTACTTCAATCGCAACTGTTGCGATGTCACATGCGCCACTTGGATCACAAATTTGGTAGGTAAACTCATCCTCTCCTACATAGCCAGGAAGTGGTGTGTACTCAATCATTCCGTTGATGATGTTCAATACACCAGAAGAAGGATCAGTGATGGAAGTAATCGTGAAGATGTCTCCATCAGGGTCAGAATCGTTGCCGATTACATCAATGATAACGGTATTGCCGAGTGGCGATACTGCGCTGTCGTCGATGGCGATTGGCGGATTGTTCAAGGCTGCACAGTCATTAGAAACGGTGACGTTTACATAAATTGTGTCACAAGTCGCTCCGTCCAATGTACAAGCGATGATTTCTACGATGTCGTCTCCTGCAAAGAGTGGCAATGCCGTGTAGGTAATGCACTCTTCTGCAATTTGAAGGCTACAATTGTAGGTCGTCGTTGCGGAAGTGATTTCATAAGCACCTTCTAAGCAGAAATCAGGACAAATTTCGATAGGCGTAATGGGTGCTACACA
>JBGCDY010000107.1:0-3210 GCA_045105835.1 Chitinophagales bacterium | reverse complement strand
AAAATTTTATGAAAACTCCAATACACAAACTTGAAAAAATATAGTAATAAGATTTTTTCGATTGCCCTTATTACTTGTAGTGGAAAAAGTGCCAAAATCCGTTAAGAACAAAAAAGTGTTTGAGCGCAGCGAGTTTTTTTTGTTTAGGATTTTTGTGCTTTTGGAGCGTTAAGCAAGGAATTCAGGCTTGACTTTTTGGTTCTTTTGCGTCAAGTTGAGTGCAAGCGAAATCCCGAGAACTCGGGGGCAAAAGAACATTTCAAAGACATGAGATGGTACAGAATAAGTCAGGTTAGGAATATTAATAAAAGAATGGCTTAAAACGACAAAAGGCACAAAGTGAAATTTCACTTTGTGCCTTTTTATCTTGATTCTGTTGTCTTGTGTCTATCTCTACACTGCAAAACTTTCACCACACCCACAAGAACGGGAAGCATTTGGGTTGCTAAAATAGAAACCCTTGCCCTCCAAACCACGAGAAAACTCCAAGGTCGTTCCACAGACATACAAAAAGCTACGAAGGTCAGTTACGAGTTTTTCGCCCTTGTCTTCAAAAACTTGGTCAGTGGCTTTGGATTCATTGTCGAAATCCATTTTGTAGCTCAGGCCCGAACAGCCTCCTCCTACCACAGATACTCTAACGAAGTAATCCTCGCCAATACCTGCGCTTTCTTTCAATGTTTCGACTTGTTTTTTAGCTTCTTGACTGATGAAAATCATAATCAAATGGTTTTAATTGTTGAATTGCTAAATTGTTGTACTGATTGAAGGCATAAAAACCAACTCCCAGTCACTAATTACCAATCACCATTATTAATGTACAATAGAATGTTCTTGAACGATAGGCTCCAAACCTTGTTTCACACGGTAGTCGTTGATAGCCGCTTTGATAGCGTCCTCAGCCAATACAGAACAGTGAATTTTCACAGGCGGCAAAGCCAACTCTTCCACAATCGCCATGTTGTCAATACCAATCGCTTCGTCCACTGTTTTTCCCTTCAACCACTCAGTAGCCAAAGAAGAAGAAGCAATAGCAGAACCACAACCAAAGGTTTTGAATTTGGCATCTTTGATGACTCCTGTACCGTCTACTTCAATTTGAAGGCGCATAACGTCACCACATTCAGGCGCACCAACCAATCCAGTACCTACGTTTTTGTCACCTTTATCAAGTGTTCCTACGTTGCGAGGATTATTGTAATGGTCTAATAATTTTTCGGAATAAGCCATGTTGTTGTTACTTTAATTTTGATTGAATATTTTTTCTTGAATAACTTTAGATGGTAAGGTGTAATCTTTGAAGGATGAAAAGGTGACATCTTACCATCGAGTTTGAGATTACACCTTTTCGATTCCTCAAAGATGTCACCTCAAACTCTTTACAGTTCTTTAGTGTTCTGCCCACTCAACAGTAGACAAGTCAATTCCTTCCTTGTACATTTCCCAAAGAGGACTCAATTCTCTCATACGGTTCACCGCATGTTTGACTTTCTCCACTGCATAGTCAATTTGTTCTTCGGTCGTGAAACGTCCCAAACTAAAACGCAAAGAAGAATGTGCCAACTCATCGTCCAAGCCCAAAGCAATCAAAACGTAAGAAGGCTCCAAAGAAGCAGAAGTACAAGCCGAACCAGATGAAACTGCAATCTCTTGATTGAAGCCCATCATCAAACCTTCACCCTCTACATATTTGAAGGAAATATTGGAAATGTGAGGAACTCGATGGTCTTTATGACCATTCAAATAGGTTTCCTCCATTTGCATCAATTCATTCTCCAATTTATCACGCAAAAGACGCAATCTTTTGCCCTCTTCCTCCATTTCCAAACGAGACAATTCAGCTGCTTTACCAAACCCAACAATACCAGGCACGTTCAAAGTTCCAGAGCGCATTCCTCTTTCATGACCACCGCCATCCATTTGAGCCGTCACTTTTACTCTTGGTCGCTTGCGACGCACATACAATGCACCCACCCCTTTAGGGCCATACATTTTGTGAGCCGTAAAAGCCATTAAGTCAATGCCCATTGCCTCTACATCTACAGGAACTTTTCCTACTGCTTGAGTAGCATCCGACATAAACAAAGCACCACCATTGTGTGCTACTTTTGCGATTTCTTCAATCGGCTGACGAACACCCAATTCATTATTCACCATCATTACCGACACCAAAATGGTCTTATCGGTCATGGCTTCTTGTACTTGTTCAGGTGTAATCAAGCCATCAGCCCCTACTTCTAAGTAAGTCACCGTACAGCCTTGTTTTTCGAGTTGTTTACACGTATCCAATACCGCTTTGTGTTCGGTTTTGACAGTGATGATGTGATTTCCTCGGCGAGCATACATTTCTGCCACACCTTTGAGGGCCAAATTATCGGCTTCAGTTGCACCTGAAGTAAAGATGATTTCTTTAGAACTGCTTGCACCAATCAACTGAGCAATTTGCTCACGAGCATAATCTACTGCCTCTTCTGCTGCCCAACCAAAAGGGTGGTTTCTGCTTGAAGCGTTCCCCATTCTTTCATAAAAATAAGGAATCATTGCCTCAACAACCCGTGGGTCAGCCGGAGTGGTGGAGCTGTTGTCCAAATAAATCGGTAACTTTAAACCTGACATAATTTATATTAATTTTGTGTTGTTTTCGCCGTCTTAATGCACAAAAGTAACAGTTTTCTTATTAAATAGTTCGCATTTATTTAGAAACTTTCTAAATAAGCTTAAAAAGACCATTCATGTTTGATAAAATAGAACACATCGGTATTGCAGTGAAGGATTTGGATACTGCTAATGTTTTATATGCCAAATTATTAGGCACTCCTCACTACAAGATTGAAGTCGTGGAAAGCGAGTCCGTTCGCACCTCCTTTTTTCAGGTAGGACCGAACAAGATTGAGCTATTGGAGTCCACCAACCCTGATGGTGCGATTGGCAAATTTGTCGCCCGAAAGGGAGAGGGAATGCACCACATAGCCTATGCAGTAGAGGACATTGAAGCAGCTATGAAACAACTTCAATCCGAAGGTTTTCGATTGTTGAACGAAAAACCCAAAAGAGGAGCAGATAATAAATGGGTTTGTTTTGTGCACCCCAAGGATTGCAGCGGGGTTTTGGTGGAGCTGTGTCAGGAGATTGGTGATTCGTAGAGGAGTCAAAGATCTGTGAAATAAGGCTATGCTAATTTATTATTTGATGCAAAATAAATATAGTGTA
>JBGCDY010000106.1:0-5729 GCA_045105835.1 Chitinophagales bacterium | reverse complement strand
GAGCTACATACACCACCAGGGGTTGTGGGGATATTGGGTAAAGAGTTGTTTTCGGTCCAACAATAAGTATTGCTCAAATAACTGAAGCCTGGATTATCCAATGTGTTTACAATCAATTCAAAAGCAAGACGGTCACTGCTTATACATTCATCAGGAAGGGTCATTGCTTCCGCATAATAGATGCCTTCGTTTATGGCAGTGAAAGTATTTGAATTTTCTGATATGGCAACACCTCCTGCTGCGACATCGTACCAGTTCACAATGGTTTGTGCAGGAACTTGTGCTTCAAAAGTTTGCGTATTGACCTCGTTTTCACAAATCGTCAATTCAGTAGGAGAAACTGCCGTAGGAACTGCAATCGTAGGACAGCCTGGATCTGGGCAATTGTAAGGGAAACTTACTTCTTCGGAAAAACAATTGTTGGTACTCGATATTGTCCAAGTCGCAACGCCTGCATCCCCTTCTTCAACCGTGGTAGGTACGTCTACTTCGGTAATGGTATAACTGCTGCAATCTGTACTAAGTACAGGAACAGCACATTCTTCATTGAAAACGGTGACTAAATCCACTTCATAATCTGGGAAAATAGAAACAATGACCGTTCGGCTATCAAAAACAGTAGCGGGATCTTGTAGACAATAAACTTGGAATAAGAAAGTGAATTCAACAGGGTCACAGCCTACAAAAGTTTCGGTGAAACTGAGTGTATTTCCTGCAACAGGACTGCCATCGGGCAAAATCCATTCGGTTCTGTCAAGTTGATTATTAGGGTCGTCAATTGTAGCTGCAAGATTGATTTCCTCTCCACTGCAAGCATTCAAAGGTGCATCCACATTGTCAATCGTTGGGCAGTCGGTGCTGACACAATCGTATTCATAACTCGTCGTACCCGCACATTCAAACAAGCCCTGTTCATCTGCATCTTCGTTTGCCAAGATAAAATTGGCGGTACCCGTACCCGCAGGCAGATCAAAGGCTCCCTCTACAGGAAAGTTTTCATCTGTGTAAATGCTGAAGTTGGGACAAAGAGGCTGGGGGATGACTTGTACCGAACAGCCATCGCCGCTTGCTGAAAAGATAGCGCTTTGAGGAAAAGGATAGAAAATGACCGTAGCAGTATCTGAATCAAAAAACTCAACTGGATTGATGACACAATAACTACGGGCAATGTATTGAACCACGACGGGGTCGCAGCCATTGGCAAGCTCCGAAACGACTAAATTTTTGTCATTACTCACCACGCTTCCTGCCAAATCTACCCAATCTCCCTTCAAAAGATTGTTATTGTCGTCATTGAGAAAGGAAAGGGTGATTTCTGCTCCTGTACACAAATGTAGCGTATCGGGAATATTGAAGCCCGTGATATCGGGACAAGTCTCGATGTCAAAAGGATTGACGGTATAATTGAAAATCACAGGCTCACTTTCACAACCATTGACGGTTTCTGTGATGAAAAGCATAAAACTACCTACTGTTTCACTAGGAACTTGGTAGGACAAACCCGTATGTACCAAATCATCCGCTTCATTGTACCAATTGATTTCACCCCCCTGTCCTGTAATTGCTTCTGCAAGGAAGTATTGATTTTGGACAATAAAGGCGCTCAAAGGTGAAACTTGTGGAGGGTTTGGACGAGGTATTTCTGTTATGACTACAGGAATACGATTTTCACTTGCACAACCTATTGGAGACATCGCTTCCAACCAATAAGTGCCTGGCCCAGAGGGAACAAAATTGATCCCTGTACCCAATGGTTCCGTATCTGTTTCATTTGCATACCAATTGTAAGAATCTACTCCATTGGTAAATGCACTGATGGTTGGAACAGTTGTTCCTTCACAATAAGAAAGGTTATTGGAGACAGCAGAAGGATCTACAGGAGGAAGACAAAAACAATCAAATGAGCCACTCACTTCAATTTCGTCACAATCTCCTGTGTCGTCAATTACCAGATTATAAGCTTCATCGTCGTTGAGGGTTTGGGTGTAAATATTTCCTGCGATAGCACTGCTATTGACGATGTAGGGAGGAATTCCGCCTGATATAGTTACTGTCAATTCATAAGTGAGATTGTTAGCAGCACAAACCGTCTCCACATTTGTGGTCATTGGTGCTGCAACATTGATACTGGCATTTTGAGTAGCATCGGGACAATCTGTTTCCACATCAGGAACAGTGTAAGTGATGGTGAAACTACCCGACAAACTTTCGGGATTGAAGGAACTACCTGTGAGCGTTCCTGCTGGAGCAGAACTCGTCCAAGTTCCTCCTGCATCACCTGTCACCAAAGTATTCAAATCCAAAATATTATTTGTCTCTCCACACAAATCAGGGGGAGCATTGAAGCTCGCATCTGCTGAACAGGCAGCTTGACAGGTGATGACTTCAATGGTTTGACTACTGGAAGCGATTCCACAAGGGAGACCTGAATCAATCGAATAAGTAAGGGTATAAGTATCCTCAGCCAGACCATTGGCATTAAAAGTGTTTCCTGATATTGGATTTGCCCCTGCAACAATAGGATCGTAAGACCAAGTTCCTCCAGCATCTCCTGCAATCATGCTCGCCAAGTCCACTGTTTGTATGAAATCTGTTCCTGAGTTGGTGCACAACTGACCATTGGTAGGAGCAGTAGTTGAAGCATCTGGAGGGCTGAGTACTTCAATATCCAAATTGACGCTTTCGTCGCAAACCCCTAAGTCAGTAGTGTAAGTAAGTATTTGGCTACCCGAACTAACATCGAAAGTAGTGCCACTAACTCCCGTTCCTGACCAGTCTCCACTATCTGTGTCGGCTGTCAAGAAGGAAGATAAATCTATATCTGCATCGGTACTACAAACACTTAAATTGTCTTGTGTTAGGCTTGCAGTTGGACTGGGAGAAACCACAATGCTCAAACTTTCGGTATCTTCACAATCTCCACTAAAGGCAGAAAATGTGATGGTTTGAGAACCTGCATTTACATCAAATTCACTGGTAAATGAAGTGACTCCTTGACCTGCCCAAATTCCATCGTCAGAGGTTGGGTCTACGTATTGGGACAAGTCTATGATGCCATTCGAGAAACACGCTTCTATTTCGGTGGTCGTAAGAATGGCATCAGGATTTGGTATGACATTGATGATCAAATCTGTGCTGCCTTCACAAGAACCCGTTGTAGTGGTGAAAGTCAGGGTTTGTGAACCCACAGAAGGATCAAAAAAGCCACCCGTGACTCCTGTACCAGACCATTCTCCTGCTTCCGAAGAAGCATCTACATATTGGCTCAAATCTACAGGAGCATCGCCAGAACAAGCTGTAGTGGCAATCGTATTTAATGTAGCCTCTGCAAGTGGATTGACCGTTATAGCAAACTGTGTACTGTTACTGCAAACTCCAGATGGGTTGGTGAAAACTATAGTCTGTGAGCCTGCGGACGGATTGAAAAATCCATTGCTAACTCCCGTACCAACCCAAGTCCCTGCATCAGATGCAAGATCTACATACTGACTCAAATCTACAAAAGAGTCGTTGGTACAAACAGTAATAGCATCTATGATGAGTAAGGCATTCAATGTCTCATTTACTACAACCGCAAAGGTTTCTAAATCATCACAAGTGTCAAAACCTGTACTATAAGTGAGTGTATGAGTGTCGACTCCTGCTGCTGCAATGTCAAAAATGCCCGTTGTTGAATTCACACCCGTTCCGCTCCATGTTCCTACATCTGAAAGAGCAGAGACATAATCGTTTAGATTGACAGTCCCATCCTCAGAACAAACTACCAGGCTTGCTTGAGTGAGAATTAAGTCAATGTTTTCTTCAACAGAAATAGTCAAAGTTTGTGTGTCATCACAACTACCCACGTTTGTCGAATACTCAAAGGAATAATTCCCTGCCCCTGCAATAGAAGGGGCAAAAGTATCCGCAGGACTCCATGTGCCTACATCGGATGAGGCAGCCACATAATCATTCAAATTGATAGGGGCATCTTCATCACAAAGATCTAAATTAGTGGCAGTCAGCGTGATATTTGCAGCAGGAACAACGGTAACCATAAGGATGGCTTCATCGGGTTCACAACCGCTATTACTGGGACAGCTAAACGAAAGGTTGGGAATCCAAGGGGTATAACTTGTTACTCCTGCCAATTCAGCAGCACAAGCACTATTGTAAAACATATCATCACAGCCACAGACTGGATTGGGAATAAAAGGTGGTGTGCAAGATGCAGGTTGGTCAATATCACAAATAGCAGTGAAGGTAAGTTGTATCTCGCCACTCAAGCCACTGGCAGTGAAGGTAGTATTGTTGGTGACCCCAGGTCCATCCCAAGAACCAGGCATAGAGCCTGCTGCTTCAAAAGTAGTCAAATCAACAGAGGCGGTATTGGAACAAATGAACAAAGTGTTTTGGGTAATATCCACCTGTGGACTTTCTGCCACCGTCACTGTAAAGTTGGTGGCAGGATTGCAGGGAGGACTACTCGTTGTAAAGGTAATGGTGTAGTCGCCTGCTGCCAATCCAGAAGGATCGAATATACCGCTTGAATTGATGTACGAACCGCCTGACCATGTGCCTGAAATCACCCCAAAGGTGGTTCTATTGTTCATGTCAAAAGGTGCATCACATTCAAATATAATGGTTTCCAAGAAACTGCCATCACATTGAGCTTGCGAAGGGATATAGAAAAAAAAAGCAACGAGGAGTGGTAAAAGGTGTAAAGGTTTTAGATTCATACTTGCGGTTTTTGTGCGTTAAGTGTATCAACAGAGGACTAACTTTTCTTCTTCTTCTTTTAGTTGTTCATTGTCCATCATCCATCGAACCACTTTAACGATTTCATCTTGTTTATATTTTGTGCTTTTCTGGGCTACTTGTGACACCAAAATATCAAAAGTAAGGCTTTCTGTATGGAGCAATGATTTAACCATTTCATTAATAGATTCCATCAATGCCTCTTCCTTCTGTTGTTTTTTGACTTGGATACATACATCACAAACGCCACAAGTTTCGCTGTCCAATTCACCAAAATAACGCACCAATTGTTGACTTCTACAAGTCTGTTGATTGGTTACATATTTGATGACCATGCCCACATTCCCATGTTGAACTTCACGCCTGAAATCCAAGCGTTTCCGATCAATGGATAGTTGATCAGAGGACACACGCTCTCGCATCAAAGTTAGCTGTGGTTTAGTGGTTTGAGCCACATAATAGATGACATTTTGATCTTTGAGGTAGTTAAGTGCATTTTGGACATATTCCGTTGAAGTGCGAAGTGCTTTTGCCATCTGTTTCTCATTGATGGGGCGAAAGTCGTCGTATAATGTGCCTCCATACAAGCGCAACAAAGCATCAAGGTAGGGCTCTAACCGTCGATTGGCAACTTTGTATTTGTAAAAATTTTCTTTGTTGAGTCGTATCATCAACCTTGAAGGAAGGTAAACAGCTTCGCTCAAACAGAGGTAATTGTCTTGTTCCAATATGCGAAACGCATTGAAGGCTTGCAGCGTTTTGATGTCGAATTTTTTGGAAAACTCTATCAGATCAAAATCAAAACTTTGATTTAAACCTGCGCCAATGGCTATTTGGAAGTGATTGCCTAAGGATTGATAGGTCTTTTTGATGATATCCAAGGAAGGATAACGATTTTCGAGCTGTTCGTCCAAAGAAAAAATATCCGCTTTGTGGTAGAGTAAGGCGGCATAGGCTTTTTTGCCATCTCTGCCCGCTCGTCCTGCCTCCTG
>JBGCDY010000105.1:0-27950 GCA_045105835.1 Chitinophagales bacterium | reverse complement strand
AGTACTGAGACAAAAGAATAAAGACGCAAGACTTAAGATAAGTCTTTTTGTATTCAACGGTTTAATAAAAAACAATACCCGATTACTTTTGATTAAGTGCTTAAGGCACAAGACTAAATTTTTGTGCCTGATGGTTTAGTAAAGAACACTAAATATTTCGCTTGCGATATTTTACCATTGCTCTTTGGGCATCTTCTTCTTTCATTTTTATTTGTTCTGCAAAATCCAAGATTTCGGACTTCCCTGCGCCTTCATCTAAAAGACCTTCAATGACATAATTTTGCGCCAAGCCGACAATTCGGGTGATTACTGTATCACTGAAACCAAACATTCCTGCAAAACGCTCCAATTGCCCTTTTTCTCCACTGTCCAACTCCCAATCTCTGAATGCCATAGACCAAGCGAGCATCATGATATTTTCCTCTGCGCCTTTGGATACTTCTTCCAAATCGTATTTGTTCAAAGCTCCTTTTGACATCAATTCGTCGATATCCACTACATCGGGATGCATGATGTCTGACAGAAAATTGCGTTCGTCAGAAGAAATGTATCCATCTCCATCTGCAATTTCAATCAACATACGCCCCAAAATTTCTTTGTCGTATTTTTCAGTTAGGGGTTTTTCTTGCAGCTTTCGTTCAAAGTCAGACATCGACTTACCTGTTGCCCATGTATCGGTGGGCGAATTGTAGTGAAACTTTTTTGCCACTGTTTTGAAGGCTGCAAGGACTGCTGCTTGTTTTTCCTCCTCCGAATAAGTGTAATCCGGAGTGTTTGTGCTTAGTGCTGTATTGGTCATTTGACGTGCAGTTCTACCAATGGTTCCATTTCCAAAGATATTTTGCAATGCCCTCGTTGCGATTGATCGAAGCTCATAAAGTGCAGTCCTTTTTACATCGTTTACTACTCGGCTTTTGATGGTGTGTTTGCGTCTAATAGTAGTAGTAGCTTTTACTATTTCGCTTGAGCCAGGTGCTTGAAAAATGCATTCCATTCGACTTCTATGTACCTCTGCTTGTACAATTAAGGGGCTTATCTCTTGGTAAGTTATCGACATAGTTTCAAAAGATTTTTTATGGGCTCATCTGTGATTGTAAACATTCAATGAACCAATTTTTACGAGTTAATGAATAATATTTCTTGTGGATTTGAAGGGCTTAATTAAGTGATACTAATTCTCCTTCAGGATTGGTTTTGATGAGTGCAATCATGGTGTTGACAGAAAAATCCGTTGTACCAAGTATTGCAAAACCTCCATCACTGGTCTGAATGACTCGACTTGCATCATTGTTGTCTCCATTTCCATATTTTTTGGTAAAAAGAACGGTTCCTTGCAGGTCTGTTTTTATTAAAGTGAAATATTGTTTGTTTAAACAAGTAGAATTGGCAAGTATAATGTAGCCATCCGAAAGAGGTTTTATGTCTCGTGAAATCAAGTCTACACTGCTTTCGCAATCAGTAATTTCTACTTGTAAAATTTTATCATTAATCACATCAAAAGCAGTGTTGATTTGAATCAATCGAAGTTTTTTCTCTGGAGTAGAAGTTACAATAGCAAAACCTCCATTTGTAGAGGGGACCATTCGTGGATCATAGTCATTCTCATAGATGTCTAATGCATTTCCATAACTTGCCTCAAAAATGGAGTTAGCATTGGCATCTACTTTAATAAAATTTAATTTATCATCATTTTTTACGAATAAAATAACGTATTCATTGTCGTTCGTTGGGTATATGTCAATTCCAGTATCAAGTCCTGTGCTAGAAAAGTCGTTTTTACTCCACTCCTCTTCAAAGTCGCTATTGAGTTTTAGTACATTCAATACGTCGGAGTATCCACCAACAATTAATATACTTTCTCCATCTTCTGCAAATTGGATATTGCCTTTGAAGCGATAGTCGTAGATAGAACCAAAGGGGTTCCACTCTAACTCTGCTTCGGTTATGATTACTTTTTGTTTAACAGTTTTACCTTGACTATCTAGCTCTACAAGAGCTATTTCGTTTTTAAAGTCAACCAAAATTAAATAATTCCCTTCTTTGGTTATCAACACTCTTGATCCTCGCAAAAGAGAGTTAGTGGCTTCATACAAAGCACTCCATTTTTCATTTCCTCCTTCATCTGTATCAATGACATAAGCTCCCCATTCGTCCTCTATATCCCAATTGTCTGCATCTTCAGCACAATATTCAGATTCAGAATCAATACATACACTATCCTTGAAGGAGTTGGTTGTTCCTACGATTAGATAACCTCCATCTGGTTTTTGTAACAGGTCAAAGCCTTTTTGGTCTTCTACTCCACCATATAATTTTACAAAAAAGGCAGTTCGAGAATCTCCTTCAATCTCGTCAGGTGTCAGGCTACAAGAAATAAATAAGAAAATACTGCTGAATAGGAAAAGTATAATGGCGTATATCTGTTTCATGGTTGATTTTTGTTTTTTTGCCTAAAAGATGAATTGCTCAACTACAGAGCTATCGCTCTACAAATTGAAAGCGCTTTCGTTTTTTTGAAGTATAAAACGGTTTGATAAAACCAATGCTCAAGCCTAAACTGCTCATCGCAAGGTTGTTTTCTACCAGCCCAAATTTGTAAATCAATTCATCGTTTTGAAAACGATTCTCTGGTCGCACCAAATTTTGGAGCATGTTCTGATATTGAATGCCTATGGTTAAGTAGTTGTATTTTGCTCGGTAATTCAAGCCAACACCTGCTATAAGTGAAATATTGGAGGTGTTTCTCATAGATTCTTTTATCAAGTTAACCTTGAGTGTTTCATTACCTGTACGAATTTCATTGAATTCTGACTTCAATAAAAAATTAGCCGCCAAGCCTGTTTCAACATAAAATTTCAGGTGTGGCGGTCCCAAAGTGGCTCTTAGCAAAACAGGAAAATCCAACCAAAGCTGTTTTTCGGGGGCTTCAATAAGTGCATTGTCCAGAAATGGCATGTCTACCGATCCTCCATTTGGTATAAGGCTCTCTAAGTGCTCGGAATAACTATAGCCTCTGCTACTGAGTGAGGGCTCTACTACCAAGCCCAAAATATTTCTGGTCAAAGCATAATACAAATGTAAGCCTACTTGAAAGCCCACTCTTTGTGAATAGCCCTCATCTCTGAGTAAATCATTGCCAACAGTATATGTATCCAGTGTCTGAGCATTGGATGTATTGACCCCTATCTTGAAGCCTATGGCGAACTTAGGGTAGGTGATGAATCCGTCTGAAAAATAGACCAAATCACGAGTAGTGGATTCTTCATTAGGGAGGTAAGCGGGATTATGGTCTAATAATTCGAGGTAAGCACTATCTGCATTCTCTTCTTCCTTCAAAAAAAGATAGGCTGTGGTTAGCAATTCATAGGCACGTACTTCATCTGCTTTCAAATGTGAACCCGATCCTAAGGAACGCTTCAACAAGGGAGGCACTTTTTGGGGATAGCCTTCATCAAATAAAATAACTGCTTTTCGAATGGCTTCCTTCAATTTGGGGGCTTTGGATTCCGTTTCGTCTTGCGCCAATAAATTATGAGAGAATGAAAGCAGTAAAAAACAAATTCCAATAAACATTAAAAATCCCTTTCTACAATCTCTAAGGATTGTGGCTAAGTGGACAACACTTTGAGTGTAAGTGATTCCATTCATATATTTTGATTTTATTTTTGGTCTTTTGATAAAAATCGTGAATTTCTGCTTTGGATTTTTGCAGCGCCCCAAAATGTCAAGTTTATTTTTTGAGCTAATCTATGATGTGCTAATTATTTACACGGATCTTGATAATCAAAGTCGCTTCCAAAATAAAGATCTCTTTCCTTCGTGGTCAAACCTGTTTTTGTATTTGAGCATATTTCCTCTGCCAGCTCATTCAGTTCCAAGTTCCAAAACCGGAGTTCTCCTTTTCGTGTTCCAACCACTACGTACCTGCCGTCTTTGTTAAAATCTACGGACATTGCCCACGAATCATGGTCATCTAAATTAAGGGGCTGATAGTCCGCCTTCAATTGGTTCAATACCCAAATCCTTACTGTTCCGTCATAACTTGCTGTAGCCATTTTGCTGCCATCCAAGCTAAATGCGATATCGTTTACCAGAGCAATGTGTTGTTCTAAAATAAACTCACTGGTATAGGTATTTCCGCTTTTTTTCCAAATTTCTACAGACCCTGTTTGTTTTAGCCCCATAACCAATCTATCTCCTTTGGGACTGACTCCCAAAGAAGTAACCAAGACTTTATTGTTTGGGTCATATTTTCTGACTACTTGTTTTTGGTTTGTTTTTGTATTCCAACAAGTGATTTGCCCATTTTCGGTTCCCCATACAATTATCTCGCCACCTGCTCCAATTGCGAGAGCAGTAATGGGGGATTGACTTGAGTCCAACAAAGCCATTTTACCAGATTGAAGGTTGTAGGTTTTTACTGTTTTATCTTTTGCAGCAGAGACGAAAGTTTGATTGTCAGGAAGGAATTCTATGAACAAAACCTCTTTCCCACTGTGGGCATTGACCTTCTTGGGAACGGCATTGAAGTCTTTTACATCATAAACTTCGATGGCATTGATTTTACCTCCAACGGCCAGCCATTTATTGTTTGAACTTATGGCAAGATTGTTCATTATTTCTCGCTGGGAGGTGATTTTGTCTATACTAAATTTAGGTGTTTTGGTTCCAGACCATGATTTGATATTCCATTTCAATAGACTTCCATCACTACCTGTGGTGTAAATACTTTTTCCAGAATTATTGAAGCGAATACTTCTCACTGCTCCTTTATGTTCGTCATGAACAGCATTGAAGTTGATTCCATGAATGGCTCTCAATCCATAATACAAGCCACTGTAGATATCCGAGTTGTAATCCAAAGCCAGTGGGTTTTCGTAGTAGATATGGTATGCTTCCGCAGCCAAAAGGGATTTTATCTTAGATTTTTCATCCTCTACTCTAATAGATTTCACGGCCAATCCACTTGCTTCTGCAAGCCTTTGCAAACCTTCCGCTTTTTCCTTCGCCTTTTTTGCCACTTTTGCATTTTCTTCCGCCTTCATAGCATTTTTTACTGCATCTTTCTTAGCTCTTTTTGCAGCTTCTGCTTGGTTCTCTGCATCTTTTTTTGCCTCTTTTGCAGCTTCTGCTTGGGTTTCGGCCATCTTTTTTGACTTTCTGGCTTCCTCCGCCTTTTGATCTGCTTTTTCTTCTGCTTTTCGTGCATGTTCAGCTTCCTCTTTCGCATTCTCGGCAGCCTTTTCTGCTTCTTTTTTATTCATTAGTGCCTCCTTTGCAGCAAATTCAGCCTCTCTTCCTTTATTTTCAGCCTCTATTTTTGCTATATCAGCCTTCTTTGCACTTTTGTTTGCATCCAAAAAGAAATACCCCGACATCAAAGACAATAAAATCGCAATCAAACCCGCCATCCCAACAATTCTATTGAACCGTTTGGAGGCATCCAATTCTCTTTGTCTTCGAGCCTCAATTTGTGCCACTTCAAAAGTTGCCTGCTCTTTACTTTTATTTAAAAAATCAATTGCTTCTTCAAAATTGGGATTGTACCGTGCAGCCCAAGCAGCATTGGGTTGGTCTTCATCAAACCAGTTTGTTGTAATCTGCAATTCTGGATCACGCCACAAAGCGGATTCTCCAATAGCATACAAATTAGCTGCTTCTGCCAATCTCGTATAGACTTCGGCTGATTTTTGTTCTTCATCCACCCACCTCATTAAGCGCTTCCACTTACGCATCATTACTTCATGAGAAATCGAAATAGGGGTGTCTTTGCCTATTCGTTCTCTTATCTCTGGCTCTAAAAAGTGTCTCCCGTTTTGTCTGAAGGGTTTCATGACAGCCAATACCTCTTCTTCTGACGCTTCTACTACCTGACAAATTTCTGCCAATGTAATGGTTCTACCCACACCTCGATCGTCACTACTTGTATCTGTTAATGCTCTAAAGAGTTTTTCACAAATTTTCTCTTCTTCTGTTGTATTCAAATCCTCATAGGCCTCTTCCAAATGCTCATTCAGGGCATTTTCCATTGCTCCAATGGATTCATAATCTCTCAAATCAATGGGAGTATTTTCTTTCTGACTATCTGCCCACTGATCCCACATACGCATCAGTGCATGTTGAAGAATTGGCAGCTGATCGGCATCTTCTCGGACATCATTGAGCAATCGAGAACGCAATCGAGGAGTAATAGAAGCTCCAACATGGGCAATAGGACTGGTAATAGCCTTGCGTATATCCTCTCGTTTCATGCGAGGAATCAAGTATTGTCCTTTGTTAATTTCTTCTGCCAATCCACGAAATTCTGTTGCGTCCCCAAAAAAATCAGACCGCATTGTAATTACGATATAAATGGGATAATCTCTCTGGTTTGCTGCCCCCAATAAAGAATTTACAAATGCCGTTGCTTCAATTTCTCCTGTTTCGGAAGCTTTCTCTCCCTCATGGTATTTAAACAATTCTTCAAACTGATCTACTACGATTAATAGATTGTCACTTATTTTGGAGTCTTTGTAGGCTGAAACAATTCCCATACTACTGCGTCGAAGAGTAGTCTCTACATGTTCAGGGTAGTTTGGCTCCATTTTTTGGTCGGAGTGCAATACATTTCTTTGGGCAATAGATTGGGCGAGATTGTGAATGGGTTTTTTACCTGGACGAAAGGTAGCGATTCGCCAACTTGAGCCAGATTGGGCTACAAATCCTTTTTCGAGAGAGGGAACCAATCCGCTTCTTACAAGTGAAGATTTACCGCTTCCTGATTGCCCTGAAATCGCGAGAAAACGAGTTACTCGAAGTCGCCTCAACAACTCCAATGTTTGTTCTTCTCTACCAAAAAATAAATGATGGTCTTCAGGACCAAAGGATTTTAAACCCAAAAACGGATTGGTGAGTTTTTGGGTCTCCAAATGTAATTCTGTATTTATTTGAGTGACAGTGGAAGGCATAGCAGTTTATTTTTCAAATAGACTTGCAATACAAAAATGCTTCAAACATCAATAGGTGTTTT
This sequence comes from Chitinophagales bacterium, assembly GCA_045105835.1. GTDB lineage: Bacteria > Bacteroidota > Bacteroidia > Chitinophagales > UBA2359 > JAUHXA01. The sequence continues at coordinate 20,941 of JBGCDY010000105.1, read as the reverse complement.
GATTTTGTAGAGAAATCTAAATTATTGGAGTGTAGTAAAAACGTATAAATTTATGAATTTTTCTTGACTACAAAAAAAAATGCCTTTAATATTGTTATAGATTTTCTTTTTTTTGCCTCAAAATGAGCGTTTATAAATTTGTTTTTCGTAACAAAGAGCTGTTTATTAAGCCTTTTTGAAGACTAAAAAGAAATCTCATTTATTTTCTATGAATAAGACTCAATCCTATTTTGAACCTTATTTGCCATTTTCTCCAATCACATTAAATCTACAATAAAAAACTCAACAAGAACAATCCCCTTCTCATTATTGCTCAAATTTGCATAGTTTCACATAAGGGTTTAAATTCGCCTGAGATTACAACAAAAAGAGAGATTTTGAAAAAAACATGGACGCTATTAGCACTTGTTGTTGGATTGATAGTCGGTGCAGCCCTTAATTTTACCAATGTACTAGATTACATTGGCTTCAATACCAAAGCCTCAAATAAGCTACCTACAAAGGTAATTGGCTTGGAGTTTCTGCAATCTGAAATCAGCCGAAAGTTCAACATTGACGCAAGTCAATACCATGTCTACCACGATGAAATTCAAAAAAATGAATTTTTGAGTGATATGCTTCTCCGCTGCAATACGCCCTATCCCATCATAGACAAAAGTGCTCGAAAAGCGGAAAATGTATTCAGTGTCACCAAATTGCGAGCAGGGAAACCATACACTGTTTTGGCTGACAGTATGCAGCAAGCCGTTTTTTTTATCTACGAATCCAACCCTATTGACTACGTTGTTTTTGATTTAAGAGATTCTACCCATGTTTATACAGCCGCTCGACCTGTCGAAATACGCATCAAAACGGCAGCAGGGACTATCAATTCCTCTCTTTCGGTGACTATGGAAAAACACAATACTAATCCGCAATTGGCATTGGAGCTTTCTGAGATTTTTGCGTGGACGATTGATTTTTTCCGCATTCAAAAAGGCGATCAGTATAAAGTTATTTACGAAGAAAAATATGTGGACAATCAGCCTGTAGGCATTGGAAAAATCCATTCTGCTTACTTCAAATATTGGGGTAGTGATAACTATGCCTTTGCCTTCCAACAAGGGCCGACCGAAGAAGACCTGCAATATTTTGATGAGGACGGACAATCCGTTCGCAGGGCATTCCTCAAAGCACCACTCAAGTACAGCCGTATTTCTTCAAGGTTCAGTCGCCGAAGGTTTCACCCTGTCCTCAAACGTTACAAATCACATTTAGGTACAGACTATGCGGCTTCAACAGGCACACCCATTTTGGCGGTTGGTTCGGGGAAAGTGGTTAGTAGGGCTCATGGTCGAGGCAATGGGCGTTTTGTAAAAATTCGCCACAACAGCGTTTACAGCACGCAATACCTACACATGAGTAAATTCGCAAAAGGGGTCAATGTTGGAACGATGGTTCGTCAAGGACAGGTCATCGGCTATGTTGGGAGCAGTGGATTGGCAACAGGGCCTCACCTTTGTTTTCGTTTTTGGAAGAATGGTCGTCAGGTGAATCCTCTTCGTGAAAAAATGCCTCCTGCTCATCCTGTCAAACCTGAGTTTGCAGATGCATATTGTCTTCACAAGGATTCTGCAATATTGGTTTTGGATGCGGTAGAATTTCCTGTTGAGGAAGATTCAGAGGATATGGAGGAGGTGATGGATACCACTGCTATTGAAGAAACTTCTATTCCCTAACAGAGCCAGCCTCATAAAATTCAAATGCAAGTATCAAATTCAAAACTACACTTGATTTAAGTGCATATCGAATAACGAATCAATAGAGTACTTTAAAACATCACAAACCGTAAAGGTCAAATTTGAAGAATACCGACCATAAATATCTTTCTATTTCGCTGATTCTACTCTATTCACTGCTCATTTTGGAGCGATTGTATGGAATCGGGTTTTTGCGTTGGGCATTTGATGAGGAACAAAATTTTGGAGGAGGAACTGCAATGCTCAAATGGGGCATGAACCTCTTTGGTGCTGACATTGCGAATCCTGAAATGGAGCATTTGGTGAGCATTTATGGTATTGTTGGCAAATACTTGGCGGTTGTTCCTGCCGCAATGGGTTTTGCGCTCGAAAAGATATTTCCTATTGACCTGCCCATTCCTTTGGGACTGATTTTTACCCGTGTTTTTGTTTCCTTTCTTCCGAGTGTTCTGACGATTTTCTTGATTCACCGAATCATTCGGTTGGTAAGTGACAGTAAGGTTTTTCTTTTTTCTACATTAATGCTTTTTTTGTTTGCTTTCAAGCATATCGAAACTGCTCATTATGGCGTTTCAGATGGGCTATCTACTTTTTTTGTGGTACTAAGCACCTACTATTTTTTGCAGTTTTCGATTCATGAGGGAGGTGAAAAGAACAACAAATATTTGATGCTTACCGCCATTGCTTGTATGCTCGCTATTTCTACCAAAATTAATGTTGGGGTGATTATTACTGCAACGATTGGCGTTTTTTTGCTGCGAAATACTTGGAGAACAACTCTTTTCCAGAAAAACCTCGGCTTGTTTGTTTTTACTTCAACAGCCGCTTTTTTGGTGATAAACCTACCGTATTTGATTTATTTTGAAGAATGGTATGCGGAACTTATTCGGCACATCCAGGAATATCCTTACACCATCAAAGGTACTTTTCTCACTCCTTTTTATTTTCACCCTCCTTTTGGGCTTAGCCTTGCCATTTTATTGTTGGCTTTGGGGGGCATGTGGTATGGTGTGTTGAAGTCATTCGGCAAAAAACAATGGGTTTCTCACGGCGAAACTGTAAGTCAAAAAACGATTGCAAGCATTTTTTTACCTGCCTTGCTTTTTTTGCTTTTGTTTTACATTTATCTCGCCTTTAGTCGGGGTATTATTCACCGTTGGGCGATTCCGATGACTCCTTTCTTGGTTCTCTTTGCAGGCTATTTTATGGAAGTGAGTTATCAGTGGGCTTTGGTTCGCATTCCCATCATTAGGCATAGGCTTGGGGGGATTTGCATGGCTTTGATTGTATTTTTTATGTTGGGGACAGAATCCCTATACCATGTTGTTCAATTTGATTTGGGATTGATGGCTTCTCCAAGCACGTATGAAAAATTGCAAAATTTTGTGGATGAACACATTCCTGCCAATACTTGTATTTACAATGTGGAGGGAATTCAACTGAGTCATTGCAGTGAGAATGCTCCTGAAAGTATAGAAGCATTGAAGGAAAGTGGGATTGAATACATTGTTTTTTCTGATTTTTGGTTTTCAGAAAGGCGTTACCCTAGTTCTATTTTGTATTTGGATGTGATTGATGAACGAACGCATGGCAACTGGAGGTTGATTCGAAATCACATTGAAGGGAATAGTGATAATTGGGTCTTGGAGGAGGTGATTCAACCTGCACACTATAGTTATTGGAGTACCAATATTGCACAGCCACCTATTTTTTATATTTACAAACTGGTGGAACCCGAATCTTGATTTTCATTCCCAAAGCCTTCAATCTCTATTTTCGTTCCTTTTTGAATATAGGGGTAAAACTCATTGATATGTTTGTTTTTCAAGGCAATACAACCCAATGTCCAGTTTTGATCTACATCAATCAAAAAATCTTGTCCACTTGGTACGCCATGTATGCCTACTTCCCCACCTATAGAAGCCGTTTCTGCAATACTTCCCTGTTCTTTTGACAACTCGTGCTTGCGCCAAGAGTCTTTTGTGGGGTAATTTATCCAAATAAATTTTGACCATTTTTTGTGTGGATATCTGTCTCGCACTTCAAAAAAACCTTCGGGCGTACATCCATCTCCTTCTATACGCTTATCGTCAATAGGGTTGAAGCCAAAAACAACTGGGTAGGATTTGAGTGTGATACTATCGGATATAATGTGCAATTCTTTGTCTTTCTTAGAAATGTAAATTTGGATTTTCTTTTCTGAAATATTGAGGGAATCTATAATACTTGTTAATGCAATATTTTCATTGACAAATGTTTTGGAGTAGGGGAGACCCTCTTTGTTGAAGTAATTGCAGCTTACCATTAGAAGCAGAAAGCCAATACAGATAGATTTTAGAAGAGTTGGGTGTAGTGTAGTCATTTAGGAGTAAATGAAAATTGAAGTAAGAATAATTATTTTAAAAGCAACTCAATATCAGCCTCTTGTGAAATGATTTTTGGAGGGTATTTTTGAAGTGTTCGTTTCTTATAGATGTTTTGCTATATTTAACGACTGACTTCCAAAAATATTTTAAGCCAATAAAAGCCTAAGACATGTATCGAATTGTATTCTACTTGATTTTACTAAGCAGTGTTTCTTTCTATTCTTGTCAATCACAACAGTCTCAAAGTATAGAAACAGCAAAGCCTTCTCCTAAAAAAGCACTTCCTCTTGATTATAAGTTGAGAAAAAGTGTTTTGGAGGGCAAACAAAAAACTCCTTTAATACTTATGTTGCATGGCTTCAAAAGCAATATGAATGATTTATTTGCTTTGAAGGATTTTATTGATCCACGATTTACTGTGGTGAGTTTACAGGCTCCTCACATGGCGAATCAAAATCAATATAAATGGTATGATTTGATGTTTTCCAGCGGTGGAAATATTCAAAGTAATTTACCTCAAGCGTCTGAAAGTGTAGAGCTTTTGGCAAATTTTGTAGATGCTGCTGTGGATCAATTCCAGGCAGACGAAGACCAAGTTTATTTGTTGGGATTCAGTCAGGGAGCTATGATGAGCCTCTATTTAGCCTTATCAAAACCGCAAAAAATTGCAGGAGCTGCCATTCTTAGTGGAAAGGCAATTGAAGGGCTTTCAAATCATACGAGTGATGATTCAGAAGCCCTTTCAAACCTTTCTTTATTGGTAACACATGGAAAGAAAGATGAAGTGATAAACATTGATACTGCAAGGAGTATGGAAAAAATGCTTAAAAATTTATCAGTCGGCCTTAGTTACAAAGAATATGATATGGGACATCAAATATCCAAACCTTGTCTCAAGGATATTAGCCAGTGGTTGAAAAATCAAATTGATTCCAAAACCAAATAAAATATATTTTAAATAGCTAATTGTTATAGTACGATAACTATTTGAAGTTCTATTGCTATAATCCTCGAAATTAAATCAGTAGGATATATAACTTATTTCCCTTCCTCCTTGATGATGTTCAAGCTTTTGGTTTTGCCAAACCACTCTACTGACTTGCGGTTGTATGCAAGCGCAGCTTCTTCAGCAGTTTCAAAAACGCCTAACTCATAAGGAGTTTTGCCCTTGAAAATAGCTGCTCGATAGTTACCACTTGGCAATTTGTAAACGCCTCTGTAGTTGCTATCTGTGTTGCCACTGTAAGGGATATTGCGAATAATTTGAGATGAGGTTGCCCACATTAGATTATTCGTACGGCAGTCGAGTCTATCTCCATTTTTTAATGTTACCAACAATCGCTTTTCGCTTTTTGGCTGCGGGATAAGGCGCTCTGCCAGGTAACGATGTACATAGATTGTTTCATTCTTATAGCCTTTACCATCTGGTTTCGGGTGATTCTTTTGGTAAAAAGCATAACCATAAGAGTGAATTCTCAGGTGTTTCAATAAATTGATAGAAATAAAATAAGGGTTAGTAGTAATTAACTCATAACCGTCGTCAGATACCAATAAAAGCTTATCGGTATTCTTCAAAGGAAGTTTGTAAAGCATTTAAATAAAAATTGAACGTTTGAAAAATAAAAATACTATGAATTCAAATGGGCGTACACGAAAGATTAAAGGCACGAATTTAAGCAAAGATTGGAATTATCCCAAATAAAGGTTGGATTATATATACGCGTATTCAAAAAAATAAATATTTCATTAATTAAAAAGCAGCCTGTTTGTTACAAATTCTATATCTATTTTTTTTTTAGAATAACATTTATTTTAAACAAAACGTTTATCATTTGTTATTAATATTCTGGATAAAAATACGCTTTTAAAATAAACAAGCTTCTTTGTATCCCCTTTAAATAAGGTGTTAAGAATAACTGTTTCATGACATTACAAAAAATGCTTGCCTGAATTTGTTCATTTCTTTTGCAAAGGGTAATAACAAAAATATTTTTTTAGGTAAGGCAGTGGTTCAAGCCCCAAAATCCTTGATTTATCAAATGATTGCTTTTCTTCGAGTTATTAATGCCCAAATCCGTAAGAAAAGTATGGTGAGTAAAATCACGACCAAAGGAATGTGGATATACTCGGTCATCGAACGCTTCAAATAGCTACTCATAAAAATCACCCAAACCCAATAGCCCCCAATGGTATGAAGGGCTTTCCATTGAAAAGGAGTGAGGTATTTGGAAAATTTTGGGAAAGAGGTCAGGAGCATTAAGACAATGAAAAGATATGCCGTACCTCCTGCTGCAATGGAGGCATTGGCTGCCAAGTCAAATACTGGGTGGAATGCGTATTGGAGTAGAAGGAGAAATCCTAAGTGAATCAAATGGATGAGTCCAAAGGAAATGCCTACATGCCTCCGATTAATCAGCAAATAGCGTGTCCATTTGGTTTGCAGTAATTGGTGAAGACTGGAGGCTGCAAAAGCGCTGCAAAACAAACCAAAACTGATTCGTGCTGACCACTGAATAGCTGCTCTTGTAGCTTCTTCATTGAAGCCCATGACCACAAAAAACAGTAAAAAAAGAAGTGAAGATAAGCCTACTACTGTTTTTACAAGATTCCATTTTTGCATGATGCTTTTTGTTTTAATAAGCAGATTTTAAAAATAAACAATTGGATTTTTTAGCATCGAATGCTCTGAAATCCAATTGTTTATTTTTTTCGGAAATCTGTTGTTATTTACCTCCTGCGCTTCGGATGATGCCGTCCACAATCTTCATTCGGTCTTTGCATTTGGTTGTCAATTCTAACAATTGGGCTTGACGTGTTTCATAAAGCGATTTTATGAATGCCGTTCTTTCTACAAACAATTTTTCCTCCACAGTTCGCTCTTCTTCCAAGGTATCATTTTCTATGATAGCCAACCTTCTATCTTCTCTTAGTTTATTAAGGTAGTCTTTTTGGTATTTGATTTTGTTTTCATAGACTTGGTTTTTCATACTATAAGCTATTTTTAAATTTTGATTGATTGCTTGATACTGATCATCTTCTTTCATGTCCTCAGTGATCATTCGTTTGTTTTGGCGCACCATTTTTTTGTTTGCTTTCAACATAGCAATGGTTGCACTGTCTTTACTCGCTTTTTGGATATACAATAAATCTATCGTGTCCAATATAGCTTTGTTTTCTGTCTTGATGCTTTTTATAAAATGGTTTTTTAAGCTATCCACTTTTTGGAGATAAGGCTCCAATTGTTTTGTTTTTGCATAAGCAATATTCAAACGTGTCAATATATCAATATTTCCACGAACTTGGGAATAGAACCCTGATTCATCTTTCCAATTTAGGGCTATTTTTTGGTAATAATACTGTGTACTGTCCTGCAATTTTTTGGATGCTTCCATTGCTTCTTGAATTGCCAAATTATTGGCTTCAATCGTTTTTGTATTTATTTGAAGAATAGAATCTGCCTCTTCTCTTTGTTTTTTAGGTCTTTCTACACTCTTCAAGTTGTCACTTGTTGCATCTTTTACCTTCAATTCCCAACCGCTCAATCGTTCATTCAAGCGATCAATACGTTGCCCCGTTTTATCAGATTCTCTACTGAACCCTTCAATAAATTTTGAATTGCGAGTAGTATAACTCTTGTTGGGTTTCAAAATCATGCTTTGGCGAGACAATAGTTTCTTTTTGCCATAAGCATACATTGCAGTGATGTCATTCTTATATGCCTGTCCGTTTTCTAAGGCATTCGTATAGTGTTTTTTTGCCTTTTTGCAGATACTCACATTTCGGGTTCTACCATCGGTGAGGTGAAACGCATAGGTTGCGCTTCCATAAGCGACTACCTTGTGGTTTCGAGGATTGTATTCTGCTGCATTCTCAGCAGTTTCTACAGGTTTGTAAAAAGTATGTGCCTTGTTGTATTTCTCAAGGGCATAGTCATATCGCAAAGTTGTGTCTTGTGGATTCGAGGCTAAAAACGCCAATGTTGCCTGATTGCTGCGCTCGAAAGAATCCAAGGGCATAGGATGGTACCGCATTTGCCACATTGGGTCAGCAGGTAGATGTGTCATAATCCAATCTTGAGGCTGCGCCAAAAAATAAAGTTCTTTGAACTCTTGTTTCCATTCAAGTTGGTTATTCTTCGTATCGTATTTCTCGTTGGTAGCCGTTCTTCCGACCTCTTCGATTTTTTCGATAGTACCACTTCCCCAAGCCATATCGACCATGTACCAACTACTATCTACTCTTACCGTATTCCAAACGTGGTTGCTGACATAAAAAGGGTCACCTTCCTCATAAAATCTTCCTTTTACATAACCTCTAATTTTATAGCACTTGATTTTTGCTTCCTGACACATTGCCAAAAACAAATGTGCATGATGACCTGGCCCAGCTAATCTTCTCAGAATAATTTCACTTGGGAGTACGTCTTCCTCTTTTTGTTCCAATGTAGCATCAATATCCAAAGCAATATTATTGCCTATCCAAACACTGATGGCTCGTACTTTGTCTGACTCACTTTCGTACCCTTCAGTTAGATAGTTTGTGAGTGTCGCCAAGTCTGTTGCCTTGCCTGTTGGGTTGATTCTTGAGTGCATGTCCACCGTGCTGTAATCTTTGTCTTTTTGTGCAAGGACTGCACTACTCACCGATAAAAGAAATATTAAAAGGGTAGTTAATTGTCTCATATAGAATTTATATAGATGAAATTATTGAATGATTTTATAATGGTTTAGGAACTAAAGCTAATAGATTTTTCGAGATTTTAGGTAGGTACTGCAATAGAAATTATGTACTTTATCTTACGAAAGATGCAGTACAAAAACCCTTCATCTCCACTTCAATTCAAGATGGGAGCAGTTCGTAATCCTCAAATCAACTGCTCACAGATATTACGAGAATGAACAAAAACCTATAAATTCCTTTATTTTTGCATTCAATTTCTCATTCATTGAAGTGGCGGTAATGAAAGTTCATCTTAAACTTTCCATTCCTCACCTCTCGCCCCAAATTTCACAAAACCCTACATGAGCAATACAGAATATCGTTTCAATAAGGAACTTCCTTTCATCAAAGAAGGATTGAAAGGCAATAGAATGATCAATGGCAAATATGTCAATGACCAACGCCGTCGACATCCTGCTTACTCAGACATTCTGAAATGGAAAACAGGCGGCAATCCGCAAGCTAAAGAAAAGAAAGCAGATAAATACAAACCCAAGAGACAAGAAAATAGAACCTTTTGTGAGTCAAAAGAAAATACGATAGTTTGGCTTGGACATGCTTGTTTTTTTATTCGTATCAATGGTGTTTCACTTTTGACAGATCCTTGTTTGGGAAACATTAGTGGTCTATTGAAGCGAAATGTCTCCATCCCCTGCAATATTGGTGATATAAAAGGCATTGATTATATTTTGATGTCACATGGACATCGTGACCATTTTGACGTTCCTTCACTCAAAAAAATACTACGCAACAATCCAAATGCACATTTTTTGGCTCCAATGGATTTGGGCAGTTTGATTCGCCCTTTGGGCACTCAAAACTATCAGGAAGCGGCTTGGTACCAACAGTATCAAATTCCACACGAAGGGCTTCAAATTTCTTTTTTACCTGCCATTCATTGGAATAGGCGTGGATTGTTTGACTTCAATGACATGCTTTGGGGAAGTTTTATGATTCAAAGTCCAGACTACAATATTTATTTTGCAGGAGACACTGCTTATGGGGAACATTTCCAACAGATTAGGAGCACATTTGGAGATATTACCATTGACACTACGATCATGCCCATTGGAGCTTACAAACCTTCCATCATTATGAAGGCATCCCATGTGAATCCCGAAGAAGCAGTTCAATCCTTCAATGAATTACAATCCCAATATTTCATTCCCATGCACTTTGGTACTTATGATTTGAGTGACGAACCCATTGGCGAACCTATTCGAAAAATCAGAGAATTGAGTAATCAAGGCAAATTGGAGGGAAAACTGATAGAATTGGCGGTTGGAGAAGAGTGGAAAGCTGTCAGAGGCATTAATAAAATATAAAAACAGGGTTTAAAATAAATATTTGCCTAAAGATTTTTCATTTCACTTAAAATCTCGTACTTTTCAACCCAATAATTTGGAAAGATTTTTTTTAATTTTTCAAAAATCGTATTATTGCGTATTGTAAAAATCTGCAACTAAACATAAGATATGAAGGGTTTAAAAATAGGATTAAACATCGTGCTACTTGCTATTGTAGCATATTTAACTTACACATTGGTACTTACAGTAAAAGAGCCAATTGAGTTTGAAAGTCAAAAGACCATAAGAAATGATGCTCTCATTTCTAAATTGGAGAAGATTAGACAGAGCCAGACAGCGTTCAAAAACTTATATACTGAGTATGCAAGTGATTGGGATACATTGGTGACTGTTGTCAAGAATGATAGTTTTATTGTCTCAAAGGTAATTGGTAACCCTGATGATACAACAGTGGTAACCAGAACTGAGGAGATTAGGATTTCTATCTTGGATTCTCTGTTTGCAGGACGTACTTCCAGTGCAGATTCTCTTCCATTTGTACCCAATACAAGTGGCATAAAGTTTGATCTTCAGGCAGATACAATTGTTAGGAGTGGTGTGACCATTCCTGCGTTTGAAGCATCAGTGCCATACACAGATGCCTATCAAGGATTGTTGAAAAAATATTACGCAGCTAAGATTGGTCAAGCATTTAAGGTTGGGTCTATTAAAGAAGGACATACCAATATTTCTTATTAAGATTATTTCGTTTGACAAAGTAGCCCTTCGGTTGTAAATATCGTTATAAAGCTATATATTACATTGATAAAGCGATGCTATGATGTCCTATTCGTAGCATCGTTTTTTTGTTCAACACATTAAACACTTTGACCTCTGGAAACACTAAGCAACATACAAGTAAACCATCAGGTAAAGCATCGTTTTTTTGACAACCTGAATGTCGGCAACCACGTTTTGTCGGTCTATATTGGGCGTGATGAAATCTCTTATGCCATCATCAATGACGATGACAGAGTAGTGGTCTTTTTGAAATCTTATCGTTTGAGAGACATCAATAACTTCTTTGCTTACAAACTCTTAGTCAAAGAATGTCTGGAACAAGAAGAGCTTTTTCAAAAAGAATTCAAAAAAATCAATGTCAGTGTCAATGCTGCTGATTTTACACTGGTTCCAAAGGATTTCTTTGATAGCAAAAAGATGGAAGAATATTATCGCTTCAATCACAATACAGAAGGCAATATAGAACTCTTTTTTGACCTCATTGACGAACCTAAAATTGTCAATGTTTTTGGAGTGGAAAGTTATTTATTGGATACTTTTGAAAGTATTTTGGGGATATTTGACATCAAACACAGCCAATCACATTTGATTCATGAAATACTGAAAACCAGCAGTATGAATGAAGGTAGAAAAATTTATATCAACCTTCAAAGAAACCATGTTGATATCATCGGCACTTATCGCTATAAATTGCTCATCGCAAATTCTTATCGATACGATAGCCCCGAACATTTATTGTATCAGACACTTAATGCTGCAAAACAGATAGGCTTTGACTTCGAGAATGACACCTGTGTATTGATTGGTGATGTCAGTCCTGATGATAAAACGTATCAATTGTACAGCAAGTACATACAGCATTTAGAATTTGGCAAACGCCCCAGTACAGTACAGTATTGCAGTGAGTTAGATGTAATTCCGAGCCATTACCACTACAATTTGTTTTGTATTTCTTAAATTCTTGGAAGTTAAATTCACTTCAATTTTAAGTACCAAGAATTATTTATTAATCATCATTAACTAAGCTATGAGAATCATTGGTGGCAGACACAAAGGCTACAGATTTACACCTCCTGCAAAAACGCCCGCTCGCCCAACAACTGACCGTGCAAAAGAAGCACTTTTCAACATCCTCTACAATACTTTTGAGTTTGAATACACAAAAGTGCTTGACCTATTTGGTGGAACAGGTAGTCTTAGCTATGAATTTGCATCGAGAGGCTGCAAAGACATCACACTCGTAGAAATTGACAAAGGCAATATTCGATTTATCCACAGAATTGCGGAACAATTGGACCTGCCCATCAAAATTGTCCAATTGGATGTCTTCAAGTTCATTAGAACCAATTCACTTCAATATGACCTAATTTTTGCGGGACCTCCTTACCCACTACCCAAGTTAGACAGTATTCCTGACAAGGTTTTCGAAAACAATGTTATTGCACCTGAAGGTTGGCTCGTTTTAGAACACAATCCCAAGCACAATTTTGACGACCATCAATATTTTTTGGAGAAGCGAAATTATGGAACAACCATATTTAGTATTTTTGAAGCTCCAGCTCTTATTGAAGAAGACAAATCGGCTGAATAAACAATCTCCAAAACACCAGAAATAAATTTACAACCTTTACTTCCCTTTTGGAAAGGAGTTGGAGTAGGTTCAGCTAAAAAAATGGAAATTTACTTTTGTAGTATTCCTCTTCAATATTTCTAAACAAAAACAAATCAAACAATTGTATGTCCAGAATAGCTGTTTTTCCTGGTTCATTTGACCCCATCACCAAAGGGCATTTAGATATTCTTCAAAGAGCAGTTCCCCTTTTTGATGAAATCATCGTTGCTATTGGCATCAATTCCCAAAAAAAATACCTCTTTTCGCTTGAAGAAAGACTGGATTTTATTGAAGCTACCTTCGAAAACGAACCCAAAGTCAAAACAGCTACCTACAAAGGTTTGACCGTAGATTTTTGCAAAAGTATTGGAGCGAATTATTTGGTGAGAGGCTTGCGTTCCAGTTTGGATTTTGAATACGAAAAACCCATTGCCCAACTCAACAACAACCTTCACCCAGATATAGAAACCATATTTTTGATTAGCCAACCAGGATATGGTCACATCAGTTCGACCATCATTCGTGAGATTTATAAACACGATGGAAACATTGCCCAATTTTTGCCAGATGCAGTTTGGGCTTTGTTGAATAAGAGTTAAGAAGAATTTAAATAATAACTTAAAATATGCTTATTTTCATCAATAACGAGGGGTTTAAAACCCCTCGTTATTGATGAAATAAGCATTCGTGACTTGAATGCAAGAAGAATTAATCCTCCAAAGCTCCATAAATAATTGCATACAATTTCTCCCAAAACTCAGGATGGTAAGAAGGATAGACTTGGGTCATTCCGACCATTACGATTTCCTCCACAGGATCTATCCAATATTTGGTATTGAAGATACCACCCCAGCCAAAAACACCCTCAGAACCCGAAGTATGTGCTAAATTGTCTTTGGTGGAAAGCGAAAAACCAAGGGTGAAAGTGGTGCCGTTTTCACCTAAAAACCCATACTCTTCAAGACCCATTTTCTTCAATTGATCCGTTGAAGTCATCAATTCCACTGTTTTACGCCCCAAAATGCGCTTGCCATTATATGTTCCTTTGTTGAGCAACATTTGTGCAAAAATCGCATAATCCATTGTCGTGCCACTCAAACCTGCCCCACCTGTATAGTAGTCAGGTCGATTCATATAGGGGTAACCAAACGTTTCATCATCATGACGCTGAAAACCTTTGTTTTGGATTTCGTAATAAACAGGAACTAAGCGACTCATCAATGGTTTGGGTAAATAAAAATGGGTTTCTTTCATACCCAATGGCTCAAAAATATGCTCCTTACAAAATTCTCCCAAAGTTTGTTTTGACAATACTTCTATCAACTGCCCCAAAATATCGGTGCTGTGACCATAGGTGTACCGCTCACCAGGTTGGTGCATCAAAGGTGCTTTCGCAAGTTGCGCTGACATCTTTGCGGTGGTCATTCCCTCTCCAGCCAATTCTCCAACCGTAGCTCCATTTTTGGCGTAAATCGCTCCCGAAGTTTTGTTCATGAAATCATAGGAGATTCCCGATGTATGGGTCAATAGATGTCGAATCGTAATCGGCTGCTTTGTATCAATTGTTGTATAAGTGCTGTCCGCCTCATTGAAATTACCCAAAACTTTGACCTCTTTCCACTCAGGCAAATACCACCAAACAGGGTCGTCCAATCTGAACAAACCTTTTTCGTAAAGGATAAATGTAGCTACAGTGGTCACGCCTTTGGTCATGGATGCCAAGCGAAATATATCGTCTTTTTGAAAAGGCGTTTTGGCTTTCAAATCTTTGTTTCCAAATGCATTGAAGTAGGCAACTTTGCCTTTTCGAGCAATCAAAACCGTTCCGCCTGGTAGCCAGTTTTTGTCCTCGTAATACTTGAACAAAGCGTCAATGTTTTCCAATTGTTTGGAAGATAAACCCACGGTTTCGGGTTTTGCATCAGCTAAGGGTTGTGCTTGTAGATTGAGGGCTAAAAACAAAGCAGTCGTTAGCAATAAAAGCAGTATCGTTTTGCAGTTCATATTGTATTGAATGTTTTGGCAAAGCTATTAATTTCTTTGAAAAGAAGGTTTTTTAATCAGTAGTAAGTACTGATGTCTATTAAATCAACTTCAAAGAAAACACTGTGTAAATGATTGAAATCTTTATCGGTAGTAATTAATGTACTGTTAGTAATTGCAGCCGTTGCAGCAATCCAAACATCATTTTTACCCATATTTCGAGAACTCATGCCATGAGGTAAAGGCTTGTCTATTAGTTTTCCTTGACTATAAGCATCTATTTGAGCGTACATATCTATGATTGATTTAACCTTGATAGGATGAATCAAATAATCAATCAATGTATCTCTAAGATTCTGTTTCCTTTTATTGCCCCACTTTCTTTGGATTGCCAATGACTCCAATTCTCCATTGCTAACCACAGAAATTATCATCCTATTGAGAATAGGTTGATAAGTGCGCTCAAAATCGTTAGCAAAAACAGGGTTCAACAATGAAAGCAATACAATATTGGTATCTAAAACATAGTTCATGACTGCAAACATTTCATTAATTCTGCAATATTTTCACCTGCCCAAATATTTGCGTTCACATTTTTTAAACGATGCGATAAGCTATTACCATCATAATTCTGTTGTTTTGCCAAGTCATCTAAATCTACAAAATCAGGAGTTGTCTCAGAAGCAAGTGTAAGCCAAGTGTGTTGACTTGAATTTTCTTCTTGAAGTTCTTGTATAAACCTTCTAACTTGCAGAATTACATAGGTATCATTGATATTGTTAATATCTGCAATTAATTTTTTTCTATGGGTTTGAAGACTCATGGGAATAGTATTTTATTTTTGACTATTATTTTAAAAAACACATTGAAACAGTTAAATGTTCCTTCACTACTTCACCAACAATTTTTCTCCCCCAATTAAAGCTCCTTCCACACGCATTTCTACCAAATAAAGTCCAGTAGTCAGCTCTTCAATAGACAACTCACTCTGTTCTGCTTCAATCATTGAAGTCAAAACCAATTGACCCAAAGTGTTGTAAATCTGAACGGTAATCGGTGCATTGAAGGAAAGAGTTTCTTTTTGCCAGTCAAAATAGAGTGTTGAAGTGGCAGGGTTTGGGTAGAAAGTGATGGCTTGTGTTTCCGAGAGTGGGGCTTCAATGTTTACTATGTTTTCTGTTTCGTACCACAAAATACCCCCTCGAAGATTGCCGATTATCATGTCGAGTCGACCGTCGTCGTCTAAATCTGCAATGCTTGGACTTGCTTCCTTCAATCCATCAGAAGAAATTACCTGTTCGGTGATGAGGGTAAAAGGACCGCCATCAATGTTTGCTTCAATGTCGGAGAATAGATAGATTTTTCCAGGGTCGTTCCCCACCAAAAGTCGAAAAGTACCGTCGCCCATTTTGAAGAGGTAAGGAATCGCATGACCCTCAGCCACTGTGCCTTCCCGCACCGAAACAGCTCCCCATTCCTTGCTTTGAAGTGTGAAAATTGGATTTTGAAGTGTTCCTGTGTTTTGGTAATAGTATATTTTTCCTGTGTGATTGCCCGAAATCAAATCCAATAATCCGTCTCCATTGACATCAATCAATTGGGGCGAAGCAAGTTGTTTGACATCTAAAGCAGCTCCCGTATTATCTGGCATACGCTCTGTTTTCTTTACAAACTGGGCAATTCCTTGGGCATTCGGCTGGTTTTCAAATCGGTGAACGTAGCCCATATTATCACCAATGAGCAGGTCTTCGTCTCCATCATTGTCCAAGTCACCAAAAGTAGGGTGGTAGAACAAGGCACTTTCGATGTTGGGGTCAAATTGGGTCGTAAAGAGTTGTGTACCAATTTCCATGTAATCTCGGTTAACCAATTTGAAGGCGGGCTGCTGACTTGTTCCTACATTTTCGTAGAGCGCCAAAGAGGGTTTTAGGTAACTCGAAAATTCACTTACAGGAATTTCGTAACCTTCGTTGCCAATCACCAAATCCAATAAGCCATCTCCATTGTGGTCAAAGAAAGTAGGACGGGAATAGGCACTTACATCTATGGTCTCATCGACCATCAGCAGGTTGGTTTGGAGGCTGTAACTGTGATTGGTGTCTGTACCAATATTTGTATAGTAGGAAATGCACTGAAAATGATTGGATTGTGCAGCAGCATTGGGCGACACCAACAAATCTTTTTTTCCATCTCGGTTGTAGTCTATCGAAAAGGCAGCAGGAAAAGTGGTGGTATTGATAGGAATCGTATTGGAGGGGAAGAGTGTGTCTTGGCTCATCATATTCGCAAAATCGGGTGTTCCGCCATTCATTGCCATTGTCATACTGCTGAAGGCGATGTCTCCCAAAATGATGTCTTTGTCTATATCGCCATCCAAATCAATTGCCAATAGGGTAGAGCCTGGATGAACTGTACCTGCTTTGTAGGGCGCAATGGGAATTTCTTTTTTTCCATCTTCGGCGCAAGTATCCAAGGTCAATGTTCTATCAAAAAAATTCTCGTAAGTGCCTCCCCAACAACTGGATGCCATTTCAAAATTGGAGAGCTCACCACAAGCGGCATTGTTTTCCACAGCTAAGTTCTCAAAATACTCAATGAATCCTCCCGTTATATTGAAAGTCAGGATGTCTATGTCACCATCGTTGTTGATGTCGCTTATGGCAGGAATGTCAAACTCGGAGACAAAGATTTCGTTCACAATATCGTAGGTCAGTTTGTCAAGGATGAATTGAAAACTAATTTTGGAGTCCATCGTGTAGCTTCCTTTGTAGATGCGAATACCATTGGAGTTGGAGGTGAAAATGTCTGGGACTTCGTCGCAGTCGTAATCGAGCATCAAAGCCCAACTATCCAGTTCGGGGAAATTCCCTTCCAATTCGGGGGCATATTCATAGCCACTTGCTCCACCTACGCCACTGTGGGTGAAAGTCCTGTGGGAATTGGAAGCTCTATCGAAAACAAATAAATCAAGGATTCCGTCATTGTTCAAATCTACTTCCGAAAATTGTGGATTGTTGAAGCCTCCTATCCACGGATATTTTAGCGCCTTGCCATTCACTTCAACGGAGACTTCATTTTGGCGCACAAAATCAAGGTTTTGCGCCTCGATATTTTGTATGGAAGCAAAGGCACAGAATAGAAGTATTGAGAAAAACAGCTTGACATTCATTTTTGTAATCGCATTGAAGTAGGAGAAACAAATATAATTTTTCTTAGGAGTGTGATGAATTCCAATATTTTTCATACCTTTTGACATCCGATTTAATGGGTTATTGGTTTTTGATTTGTAATTTTCGCTTTGAATTTTATCCGCCACTTGAAAACTAACCTTATTTCCTTAGTAACGAATGAAAATTAAAATAGGAATTAAAATGAAAACTACTTCTTATTCAAGTAGTTGGAAATTTCAAATTCGGAATTTTTTTTTAAGCGTTACTTACAATTGTAATTTTCATTCCCACAAAGAATTTTCTATGAAAATGTCCTTCGTAAACTCAACTGCAATAAACAATCTCAAGTTCAAAAGTACTTTGAAACTTGTTTTTGAACTTTTTACCATCAGTTTGTTGTGGGGCTTTTGCTCCCTGCAATTGAATGCCCAAGATACGACTAATCAAACGGAACTGACGGCTGCGGAGTTGGACAGCGTAATGACAATTTCGGGAGATAGTTTGGGTTTGACGGCGGATGTGGTGATTCCTGTGAAACATCAAATTGCTTTTTTTGACGCGAATGTAGTCCCTAATGGTAATGAATACAGCTTAGAAATTTCGGCTTTGGATGCCAAGTATCGGCAGCTAAATGAATTTGTGACAGGACGTTATGATTTCAAGGTAGATGGGGACGATAAGACTTTGAGTTTTATTGCAGGTAAAGCCAATCTCGCTTTGCAGGAAATTCCACAGAGTGTTTACTTGGAGCACAAGCCTGACGACAGCGAAAAAGGCATGGTGCATTTTTTCCAGTTTCAGGAGAAAAATGGGGAGGTGAGTAAATGGGAAATCCCGACTTGGGTTTCGATTTTGCCGCCTTTGATTGCGATTCTATTGGCATTGATTTTCAAAGAAGTGATTAGTTCTTTGTTTATTGGTATTTGGATTGGAGCTTGGATGTTGTATGGTTTTGATGTGAAGGCTTTCTTTTGGAGTTTTTTGCATACAGTGGACAAATACATTATTCACACATTGACGGATGCAGACCATGTGATGATTATGGTATTCTCCTTTTTGATTGGTGGAATGGTCGCCATTATTTCCCGAAATGGGGGGATGGCAGGAGTCGTGAATGGCTTGTCCAAATTGTCAAACTCCGCACGTAGTTCACAATTGGTCACTTGGTTGATGGGGCTGGTTATCTTTTTTGACGACTATGCCAATACTTTGGTGGTCGGAAATACGATGCGCTCTTTGACGGATAAATTTCGGGTATCGAGAGAAAAATTGGCGTATATCGTGGACAGTACCGCAGCACCCGTTGCAGCAATTGCTTTGATTACCACTTGGATAGGGGCAGAGTTGAGTTATATCGGAGATGTGACAGCTTCGCTTGGCATCAATGAAAGTCCTTATAGTATCTTCATCAATTCACTTCAATATTCTTTTTACCCAGTTTTTACGCTCGTTTTCATCCTGTTTATAGCCATCCTCAACCGTGATTTTGGTCCGATGTACACTGCCGAAATGCGGGCAAGAACAACGGGAAAGGTATTTGACATGGGATTGAAGGAAGAGGAAAGTATTGAAGTAGAAGAATTGAATCCTGTGAAAAATGCGCCACACCGAGCCATCAATGCGATTCTTCCAGTATTGGTTATCATCGTTGGTACTTTCGTAGGACTTTGGTACACAGGTATGGCAGCTACGGATTGGGCGGCGGAAATCGCCAAACTTCAATTGAACAATGCAAACGGACCAGAAGACCTGACTTTATTCGCCAAACTCCCCATCATTATTGGCAATTCCAATTCTTATGATGCCCTACTTTGGAGTTCTACCTTGGCGGTTACGACTGCTATTGCTTTGACGCTTTCGCAGGGAATCATGAGCCTTCGTGCCACAATGGAAACCATGATGGTTGGCATCAAAACCATGATGGGAGCCATGATTGTATTGATTTTGGCGTGGTCATTGGCGCAGGTTACCAAAGATTTACATACAGCCGACTTTTTGAGTAACCTATTGGCAGGAAATTTGAATCCTTTATTCTTGCCTGTTATCATTTTCTTATTGGCGGGTTTGATTGCGTTTTCGACAGGGTCAAGTTGGAGTACGATGGCTATTTTGTATCCGATTGCTTTGCCTTTGGCTTGGGCAGTTTGTCAAGCAGAAGGCTTGCCGATAGAGCTGACCATGCAAGTTTTTTATGCGGTGACTTCCAGTGTTTTGGCAGGCTCCGTATTGGGTGACCACTGTTCTCCGATTTCGGATACCACGATTTTGAGTTCCTTGGCATCCCAATGTAACCACATTGACCACGTTCGCACACAAATGCCTTATGCTCTGACTGTAGGGGCGGTTAGTACCTTGATTGGAGGATTGAGTATGTACTACCAACTTCCTGCGGCGGTGAGTTTTGGTTCAGGTCTTGGAATTTTATTATTGGTGGTCTTGTTGTTCGGAAAACGGGTTCCAGAATGGGCAAGCTTGCAGCAAGCGTCAGAGAATCAGGAACAAGCAAATATTGAAGCAGAAATCTAAGGTAATGAACTTTAAATAAAAACTCAAATTCAAAGTACAAACTCAAGTTCAAAAACTCATTGGAGGAGAATGAGTTGAAACAAATTTAGTCTAAACCATTTCATAAACTTCACTAACAAGAGATGTTAAATACAAAACTAAAAATGTTAAAATCCGTTTATATGGAGAGAACAGGTTAGATTTTTTACTAATTTTGCCTTGTTTTTAATACAAAAACAATATTTAGATTCATCAATTCAGTGAAGAATGAAAAAATTTCTCGATAAATTTGGAGGGAAAGGAAAAGGCGGCGGTGGAAGCAGTGGCGGCGGAAGCCGATTTGGACGTGGCAATAAAAGCGTAAACAATCCTATGTTTGGAGGAGCCGACCCTGAAGGCAAATCCTCTAAGGGTAAATCACCTATTGTTTTGGTGGTTGGGATGACCATTGTAGTGGTATTGATGGGAGCAATGTTTTATTTTGGAGGGTATGAATTTTTATCTTCAAATACGAGCACCAAAAAAGACTACATCCATTCTTATGAGGCTTTTATCAATGGCGTTTCCAAAAACTATATGACCTATAGTTTGGAGGCTTGGGAAGAAGCAGACAAGGATTTTTACAAATTATCCCACGGTCTTTACCAGGAATATTACAGAGAAATGTCGCTTCCCGAAAAAATGGAAGTCGGCAAACTCCCAATCATGTACAATATCTATAAGTACAAAAGCACAATAGAACGTGAAGTAGCAGGTTCGG
>JBGCDY010000104.1:0-2879 GCA_045105835.1 Chitinophagales bacterium | reverse complement strand
AATCAAACCGCTTTTAGATACTTTCAGCGCTGCAATGGATAAAACCACGATTGGCAAAGTCGAAACAGATTTGCCCAAATCCCTCAAACGCTACTACGGTATTCAAACGCCTCTCTACTTCAAAAATGCCTGTGCAGGACTCTACAAAGGCTTCTCAGACATTGAAGGCTGCATCGAAACGGTGATTCAAAAAGTACACGAAAACCGAGGTTTGATTTACCAAGTCAATACCTTAGGAGGTGAAATTGCCAACCCCGATTTTGAAGCCGTTTCTGCCTACCCACACCGCTCCTACCCTTACCTCTCCGAGCTACAAGCCTACTACGAAAAAGATTCACAGGGTCAAAAACTGGTTCCTGCCTTCCAAGAAATCCAAACCATCTTTGCCAATCACGGCATTTCTGCCCACTATCGAAACTATCCCGACATCAACTTTGAAAACTGGGAAACTGCATACTATGGAACAAGTTACAAACGATTGCAGAAAGTGAAACGGAAGTATGACGGGGAGAATGTGATTTGGCACGGGCAGAGTGTGAAGGTTTGATATTGAAGTAATCGAGCTTCGTATCACACATAATCATTCTTAAAATCTCTCGGCGTTTTTCCCAACACCGCCTTGAATTTCCGATTGAAGTAGGAAATATTGTTATAGCCACATTCGTAGCAAATCTCTGTGATGGGTTTTTCGGTAGAAATGAGCAGTTTTGAAGCGTGATTGATGCGAATTTCGTTTACGATTTGGGTGAAGGTCTTTTTGGTGTGTTTACGGATAAACTTAAAAAAGGCTGCTTCCGTCAGGTTGATTTCTGCTGCTGCCTGTTTGACAGAAAGGTCGTTTTTGAGATTGATCAAAATGTAATCATAGACCACCTTCAATCGGTCAAGGTGATTCGCATCCATTGCCAGAGCATATTCTTCCGAACAAATCGGTTTTACCTCCTCGTCTTTTGCCAACAAATAAAGCAATTCCAATAAATAAATCAACTGCTCGAAGCCTTCTGCATTTTTCAATTGTTTGATTTTGCTATAGGCTTCTGCTTTTGTATTTACTCCAAAATCCAAGCCCCTTGCCGAACGGTCAAAGAGGCTCTTTAATCCCCGCATTTCGGGTTTATCCATAAAAATAGCCCCCAAAAAATCATAAGTCATTTGAATAACCACCTGCAAGCAAGGTTGCTCCGTCGTGAATCCATGCGGCAAATTCGCCCCAAACATTACCAAATCTCCTTCACTGTAATCAGATATTTGATTCCCCACAAAACGCTTTCCAATGCTTTTTTCAGTAAAACAAATCTCTAACTCAGGGTGATAGTGCCATGCTTGACTCAACAAAGGACGGGAAGGGCGAGAGATAACCTTCACCATAAAGGAGCGTTTGAGGGGGGCTAATATTTTCTCGTATTCTGGCTTCATAAGCGAACAATAATAGTTAATTCCTACTCTAAATATAGCAAAAAGTATAGAATAGTATTAGTTTTTTATAGTTTTCTATTATTCAACTCAGCTATGACACAATATCTTTGTGTTATGGGATACCCTACTTCTATTACAAACATTTGTTTAACTAAATGCTACAACTTTCTTATGACAAAAATTACACATTTACAAACTTACTGTATTTCTATACTTTGTGCTTCTCTCCTGCTACTCTTTTCGGGTAATGCACAAGCACAGGGCAACATTTCTGGTACAGTTTCAGGCTCCGATGGTGTTACATTGGTTGGCGCAAACGTCCAACTCATAGGTACTGGTCAAGGAACGACCACTGACATTGAGGGGAAGTACTCCTTGAGCGCTCCTGCGGGCGAACAAACTATTCGTATTTCTTTTATAGGTTTCACCGCCAAAACCGCTACCCTTACGGTAGAAGAGGGTGGAACAGTCACCCAAGACTTCACTTTAAGTGACGACAAATTGGCTCTAAGTGAGGTAGTCGTTACGGGTACATTTGGAAGTCGTTCACAAAAAGAATCTCCGCTCTCCATGACCTATTTGGGTAGTAAAGAAATTCAAAGACTCACCTCCAATTCACAAGCAGACATCTTGATGACCATTCCTGGTATTACTGCTGAAGGTGGTGGTGGAGAAGTCGCCAGTAACATATTTGTAAGGGGAATGCCTTCTGGTGGTCAGTACCAATTTACGCCTTTGCAGGTGGATGGATTGCCTGTTTTGAGTACTTTTGGTCTCAACTCTTCTGCACACGATGTTTATTTCAGAAACGATATTGGTATTCGCAATTTGGAGTTTATCCGTGGAGGTGCATCTACCCTTTTTGGTGCAGGTTCAGTAGCAGGGATTATCAACTATTCGAGTGTGACAGGAAGCAATAGTTATGACAACAAAATACAATTGGAATTTGCACAAAATGGCAGAGCAAAATTTGACTTTTTGACTTCTGGGCCACTTGCAGAAAACACCTACTATGCTGTTTCGGGATTCTATCGCCACGACAATGGCCCATTGGAAACAGGGCTTCCTACCCGTGGCTACCAAGTACGTGGAAATGTCAAAAAGTTGTTCAACGATGGTAAAAGTTCTGTTACCGTTTCGGGTCAAGTGATTGACGACAACGTACAGTTCTACTTACCTTACCCTCTTTCAAATGCCAATGGCGTAAAAGAACGTCCTGTTGGAAACGATGGCGAAACCATTTATACCATGCTTACAGGTCAAGCCCGTGATTTCTCATTCGATACACCCAATGGACGTTTTGAAACACCTATTGGGAATGGTGTAACGACCAAAGGAGGTTATTTGATGGTGGATTTGAAGCACGATTTTGGAAACGGTTGGAAATTGACTTCAAAAGTAAAATCTGCTGAGTACGACCATTGGTTCAATTTATTCTTGGACGGTGATGGCTCACACAATAC
>JBGCDY010000103.1:0-2071 GCA_045105835.1 Chitinophagales bacterium | reverse complement strand
GCCAACCTCACGGTTATCAATGTTCCCAAAACAATAGATGCAATTGTAAACGGAATTGATTTTGAAGCCTATTTTAGACAAATTACGGACTCCCAATTTGCCGTAACAGGTGGACATCTCAAAAAAATCGGTGAGGTATATTACCTTGTAGGGGGGCAAAAATTTGAAGGCAGTTACAACCCAATGGGCCCCAATCATGGGCCTGGATTCACCCAAGAATACACCAATGCCATCCGAAAATTTGAGATGGAAGACGATGGAATCAATCTATCCATCACACACCTAACTCCCATTATCGACTCCGAAAATCTACACCGTCGAGATTACAATGTTGTGCCACAGATAATGCCAAATAGCGAAGAAGGACTTACCGCTTTTTCAGGTGTTTTTCAAAAGGCAGCCAATATCCCTTTCCTAAATTGTGTAAACATAGATGCTGATGGATATGAGGTAAACGATTCATTTTCTCAGTATTACAACCATTACCATTGCGCCGTATTGCCATTGTTCAGTGAGAGTCAAAACGAGATGCACACCGTATTTTTTGGAGGAATCGCACAATACTACGAAGAAGATGGCGTATTGGTACAAGACGATGAAGTTCCTTTTGTCAAAACCATCGCAAGAGTTACAAGAACAGCAAATGGTAGAATGACCGAATACAAACTCCCCATCGAAATGCCTGCTTTGTTGGGTGCAAGCTCTGAGTTAATTCCTATTGAAGGTCTGCCAAAATATGCCAATGGCGTGCTAAAATTGGATGATTTGGAGGGAGATACAACATTGGTAGGCTACATTTTTGGAGGAATCAGTAGTTCTGCAAAAAATATATTTTGGAACAACAATGGTGGACAAAGCGAAGCAAGCAGCCAATTATTCAAAGTATTTGTGGTCAAAGAAAAAACCGTTGGAGTACATGGAATAAACTTACAAAGCAATGCAGACTTAAGGATGCAAATGTACCCCAATCCCTACAATGGCTTTTTGAATATCGACTTTTATATGGCACACAAAAGCAGTGTAGAGCTTCAAATAATGGACATTACGGGCAAAATCATTCACCAACAAAAAATCCCTAAAAAGGAGACTACCCGTGGAAAAAACAATTTGTCCTTGACCCTTAGTGAGGTGGAATACGGGACGGTATTGTTCGTGAATTTGCTTACAAAAAAAGACCGCCTCACCCAAAAATTAATCATCAATGAATGATTTTTGGTAACAGTGATGGAATATACTTTGACAATTCAAATAATTTCTTACCTTTCTCCAATGATTAGACAAAAGGTTTTTGTCTTTTTGGTTTGAACCAAACTTCTAAAAGCTGTTATTGGAGTATTAGCTCTAAACCAAATAGTTTTTGAGTTTGAATTTGTACTTTGAGTTTTTATTTCCATTCCTTACCACTGTTCCCTATGAAAAAACTGCAAACATCCTCCGTTTTCGCATTCATTTTGTTCCTGCTTTTTACCTTCAATGCACAGGCTCAAAAACAGCCCCCTGCAACGAAAGCCATCAAACGCATGGCAGATTTTGACCAACGTCAAGCACTTCAAAAGAATGCAACCGTACAAAACATCCCTTTTCGTTCGGTAGGCCCAACGGTGATGAGCGGGCGAGTGACCGATATGGCAGTCAATCCCAAAGACCCTACACATTTTTATGTAGCCTATGCTTCGGGTGGATTGTGGGAAACCCAAAACAATGGAACGACTTTTACGCCAATATTTGACAATGAAGCCGTTATGACCATCGGTGATATTGCAGTCAATTGGAATACTACGCCTCCAACGATTTGGGTCGGCACAGGAGAAAACAATTCAAGCCGTTCCTCTTATGCAGGAATGGGCATGTACAAAAGCGTGAATGGCGGCAAAAACTGGCAGCAATTAGGCTTGTTGGAATCGCACCATATTAGTAGAATTGTCTTGCATCCTACAGAGGAAAACACTGCTTGGGTAGCCGTTTTAGGGCATTTATATTCTCCCAACGAAGAGCGAGGAATCTACAAAACCACGGATGGAGGGAATACTTGGAAACAAACCCTTTATGTGGACGAAAACACAGGCGCAGT
>JBGCDY010000102.1:0-3316 GCA_045105835.1 Chitinophagales bacterium | reverse complement strand
GTGAGTTATGGTAAGCTGATGATGTGGTACTTCTTGGTATCGGATGCCTTCACATGCTCAGCATTGTTGATTTCTTATGGAACACTCCGATTCAGCAGTCCTGAATGGGCAGATCCAAATAAAGTATTCAATGCTTTCCCTGGTTTAGAGGGATGGGATGTACCATTGGGCTTTGTGAGTTTGATGACTTTTATCCTGATTTTGAGTAGTGTATTCGTGGTGCGAGCAGTACAAGAAGGACACCGAATGAACAAAAGAGGTGTCTTGATTTGGATGTTTTGGGGTATTATCGGTGGCGCGGCGTTCTTAGGATGTCAAGCTTGGGAATGGATGCACTTGATTCACGGCGGAACTACCTTGTGGTGGAATCCTCATGGACCTCAAGCATTTGGAATGTTATTTTTCCTAATTACTGGTTTTCACGGTTTCCACGTATTCAGTGGAGTACTGTTGAATATCCTCATTTGGTTTCAAGCTTCACAAGGTGTGTTTGAGAGAAGAGGACACTATGAAATGGTCGAAAAAGTAGGCTTGTATTGGCACTTTGTCGATTTGGTTTGGGTATTTGTATTCTTAGCCTTCTACTTATTGTAGGTCAAAGTATTAGATACTAACTAAATTAAAGAAAGAAAAAATTATTAACCAATCCATTAGCTTGGACGGTTACAATATCAAAAATAATTCGCAATAATATGGGACATCATGTTACCGAAGAAGAATACAAAAGTCAAGTAAGCGCAGTTTGGCGAGCCACAGCGTGGTTATCTTTCATCACAGTTGTAGAAGTTGTTGCAGCATTGGCTTGGATGAGTTATGTAGATCCAAGTGCTTCAAAATTTCTATTGAATGGCTTTTTCATTGCAGCGAGTTTGTTGAAAGCATTCTTTATCGTAGGTGAATTTATGCACGTTAGATACGAGTTCCGTGCATTGGCATTGACCATTTTGACACCCGCCATATTCTTAATTTGGTTTGTCATTGCTTTCTTATGGGAAGGTTCTGCATGGAAAGACAATCGCCAAAGATGGGAAGTTCAAATCGAGGAAGGCTGGAAAGATCCTGCAAAAATCGAGAAATACATGGGAGATCATGGGCATCATGGTGGCGACGACCATGGTCATGATGACAAAGACCATCACTAAAGGAAATTCAAATTAAAAACTCAAATGCAAATTAAAATACTTACTTGCAAATGAGATGAACTTAAAATCAAAACGACAATTTATTCCTGATTAAACTTTGGATAAAATAGTCAAAGGTTCTCCATTACAGAACAAACAATACGCTATCATTTTGGTTGTACTTACGCCAATGATAGCGTATTGTATTTTATAAACCAACCAACATGCACAAGACTGCCCTTGCATTCCTCATTGCTGTTATTATTCCCCTTGCATTCTATTTTGTCTTTGACAGTCAAGGAATGCCCGAAAAAAGACGACTCAAACGATTTTACCCCCTTTCAGCAGACAGCCAACAACCCAACAAGGTTTCGTTCAAAGATACCTTATGGCATACGATTCCAGATTTTAGCTTTACCACACAATCTGGAGATAGGTTCACTTCCGAAGATGCAAAAGACAAGATTCTAATTGTAGGCTTTTTTGCGGGCTACGATGAAGCAAGACTAGCTTCAATGAATGAGTATTACAAAATGTTGCAAGAAGAGTTTACTGAAGACAAAGAAGTGTTTTTGGTGGCTCATACAGTTGCTCCTTCAATAGATACGCTTGCGAGGCTCGAACAATTGGTACAACAATATAAGATAGATGATTATAAGTGGTTCTTACTGGGAGGAAATCAAGAGGAAGTGTATCAACAAATCGACAAAGGCTACCGATTACCACTTCCTGAGCTAACTGATTCGAGTAGTTTGGAAAGCCTACGTTATTCTTCAAAATATGTGTTGGTGGGTAGGAAGGGCATCATCAGGGGCTATTACAATTTGGAAAACTTAGAGGACTTGAGGATATTGATGTCGGATATTCGTTGGATGCAATTGGAGTACCCTACCAAACACAAGCGAGAAATCGAATGGAAATTGAAGGAAAATGAAAAAGAGTAATTGCAGAAAAAACTAAATCGGTTTCAGGGTTTTTACCTACTGATGAAAGAAGGAAAGAGAAATTATACCCGATGGAGTGGCGAACTGCAAGAAGTAAATACCTGATGAATATTTGTTTAGAGAAATCATCGTTTCTTGAAAATTGGCGTATTTTTTCTGAAAAACCAATTGACCATTCGCAGTAAATACCTGTATATGAGCAGTGGGAATTACCTTTCCTTCAATTTTTACAGCGAAACTACCATTAAATGGATTGGGAGTAATTGTTAAAATTTGCTCCAAATCAATATCTTCAATACCCACCACCGTATCTACTACCACCATTTCTGTATGGCTACTGCTTCCACAATCATCTGTAACCGTCAAAGTCACTTCATAGACTCCATTTTCTTCATAAACATAACTCGGGTTGCGAAAAGTGCTGCTGCCTTTTCCATCTCCAAAATCCCATTCATATTGAGGGTTGCCAGGAAAAGTAGCTTTGGCAAATTGTATAATTCCTTCTCCTTCATTTTCATAAAAAAAGCGAGCAGAAGGTTGGGGAGGCAATGCCAACAAAAAAGCATTTAAAGTATCATTGCTGTGGTCATCGTCATTTGGGAGTTTGATGTAAGCTTCCAAATCGTATTGCCCTGCATTGTAAGTATTGGTTGTTCCCAAGGTAATGATACGTTCCTCTTTTGGGTAAAGAGGTTCGCCAATCAAGACACTAAATTCATCATTCCAACCTTCACTGATGATGCCAACTACTTCAAAATTATTTTGCAACATCGTTCCATGATTGACCAATTTGATTTGAATGGGATAGTTGAAATCTCCACAAACCCACCAATCATCGGGAATCGTCATATCAGGTGCATAGTTTCCCGCAATAAATCCCTCTGCTGCTTCTATACCAATGTCTCGTGCAGCTACCTCTTTGATTTGGATATTGTCAAAAGACAGAACCAAACCAGTATCTTCTGCCAAAGGCATTTCCTCTTCAATGAAAATACCCAAAATGACTTCTTGTTCTCCATAACCTTCGATGCGAAATCGTTCTTTTTGACCTGTTCGGCGAATTGGAGTGTCATTGGTAATGCTGTGTACCGTTTCGAAAGTTTGTCCACAATCTGTAGAGATGCGGATATCTATATGGTTTTCTTCTCCTAGATAGTTCCAAATTGCCTGCCCATTTCCTATATCCGTTAATGCCAAATCAAAAGAAATTTCTATCAAATCTTTGGCAATAAACTTTGGGCTTTTTAAAAC
>JBGCDY010000101.1:0-3070 GCA_045105835.1 Chitinophagales bacterium | reverse complement strand
TATTGCAGACCCTGTGGATGATTTTGAAGCACATAGAAATCAATTTATTGCCAAACATCAAGGCGGAAAGGTGAATCCTTTTATTGAGGATGAGACTTTGATTGGTAGGGCTTTTTTTGAAAAATAAATAGTAAATTTGTTTTCTAAAAATATTGTAACTATGTCCAGATTATCATCAGAAGGCAAGTGTATTTATTGTCAAAAAAAATATTCGAGTTCGGGTATTTCCCGCCACCTTGGAACACATCTAAAATCTTTGGAGAAAGAACAAAACACAAACTCTAAAGCCTATCATATCAAAGTGTCTGCTTCTCAAATGTTTTTACATTTATTGATGAGAAGAGATGAGACATTGTACGAGTTAGACGATTTCTTGAGAGCGATTTGGTTGGAATGTTGTGGGCATATGAGTTCTTTTGAAATCAAGGGCAAGAGCTATCATGTTGGTTGGGATTTTGATGCCGAAATAGGAGAAGATAAATCACAATCAGTAGATAAAGTGTTCAAAAAAGGCTTGAAAATCAACTATCAATACGATTTTGGAACAACTACACAATTGAAAATTGTAGTAGTGAATGAATACAATATCAAAGTAAAAAAAGGGATTGAACTCTTGACTCGAAATGAGCCTTTGAAGATTCTTTGCCATGTCTGTGAAAAGAAACCAGCTGTTGATATTTGCAGCGTTTGTATCTATGATGGAGAAGGGTTTTTGTGTGAAAGCTGTGCAAAAAAACACGCCAAAAAATGCAGTGATTTTGATGACTATGCTAAAATGCCTGTAGTCAATTCTCCCAGAATGGGAGATTGTGCTTACATGGGTGGAAATATTGATACAAAACGGGATGGTGCTTGGAAGGGTGACTAAAGTTCTCTAAATGAAATACATCCCACAACACAAAGCCCTCCAAAAACACATTGACCACTATTGGATTATTGAAGATGTGTCATCACTTTTCAGTGTATCAAAAGGTCTGTATGCTTATCCTGGCATTCGCCCCGAACTCATCATGCCATTGAAGGGGAATTTAGCATTTCGTTATCTTGGCAAAAAACAGGTGACACAAAAAAGCATGATGTTCAGCCACATTGAAGGCAACTTTCTTTTCTCTCCCACTCAACTCCAATTGTTTGTCATCGTACAGTTCAAACCTCGTTCTTTGGCGGCGGTTCAGCCTTTTGTTCGTTTATCGGGACCAGAACTGATGAAATGTTGTGTTTGTGATGCCGATGTAGTATTTGGTGAAAGCATCAACAGGCTCGCCAATCACCTCAAAAAACTCTCTTCAAAACAGATTGCAGCAGAACTCGACGATTGGTTTTTCAGAAAACTGGATGCGGATAGAGTAGGTTTCATCACCGAAATATTCAATGAATTAACCGACAATAACAGCTTGCAGAAAATGAGGGAAGCCACCAATTACTCCTATTCTACCCTCGAACGCTACTTCAAAAAAGAGACGGGAATGACTCCCAAAAAATTTCAGTCTTTGCGGAGATACAAGCAGGTGGTAGAGGAAATTTACGATTCTCAAAACAAGGATTGGATACATTATGTCGAAAAATATGGTTACTACGACCAAAGCCATTTTATCAAAGAAATCAAACGTTACACGCATTTCACACCCGCCCAATTGCTTCAATTACCTGCATTGAGAACCTATCGTCCTTTAGAATTACCAATAAAATCGTGACGAATCTTTACAATGGAAACCGAATTTAATCCCTCATCTTTGTAGCATGAAATGGATGTACCTTATACCAATCGCTGGTTTTTTGCTGCTAAGTTCCTGCATGAAAAATGTTTCTACCAATCCTTCAATGGGTGAAGCAGAAACCACATTTGAAGCACTGCTGCAAGAAGCCATAGACAATTCTTTTGAGTCCATACCAGGAGTTTCGATGACCATTGTTTCTCCTGATATTCAACTCGAATGGTCGGGAGCAAAGGGGTTTGACAGCGCAAAAAAAGACGAAGAACTAAGCATTGACCAACCTTTCCGCATAGCGAGTGTCACCAAAACTTTCGTTGCAGCTGCGATTTTGCGGCTACACGAAATGGACAGTTTGTCCATCGAAGAGCCAATTGGTCAATACATTTCGGAAGAGCATCAAGCCCTATTGCGAGAGGATGGCTATGCGCCTGATTCCATCAAAATCCTCCACTGCCTCTACCATACAAGCGGATTGTATGACTACGCAATGGGAGGCAGCCCCTATATAGAACGCTGCAAAGCCGAACAGAACAAACGTTGGACAAGAGTTGAGCAGTTGAAAGCTGCCATAGAATGGGGCGAAAAGTTGGGCTATCCTGGTGAAAAATATGCGTACAGCGATACGGGCTATATCCTTTTGGGCGAAATCCTTGAAAAATTCTATGAAGGGGATTTGGCAAAAGCTTTGAGGGTTTTGTTGAAATTTGAAGCACATCAAATGACTCGGACTTGGCTTGAAACTTTAGAGCCTGAGCCTTCAAATATGCCCGATTTGGTTCACCGATACTTGGGCAGAAATGACTTCAGTGATTGGGATGCCTCTGTTGATTTGTATGGTGGCGGTGGATTGGTTTCGACTTCTCCCGATTTGGCAACCTTTTTCCATGCCTTATTCAATCACCAAATTTTTGACAAAAAATCCACCTTGGATTTGATGCTGACCAAAACTCAGTACGATCCCAATTATGATTTTGAGGGCGACAGAAGGTACAAAGACTACCGCATGGGGCTTTGGAAAATAGATGTTTTTGGAGAAACAGCTTATTTGCATCGAGGGCTTTGGGGTTCGATGTTCTTGCATATTCCCAACTACAACAGCACGTTTGCAGCCAATTTTACGAGGGGGAACAGCGACCGAATGTTGAAGAAAACTATTTTGGTGGTGAAGAATTTGCAGGAAGCAGCTGACGAGGTGATTGGTAAATAGTGATTTGTGATTAGCACACTGTAACAGAAGTTTCTTAACATCGTTCTATGACAAAAATCGTCAATTTTCATCCCCCTGTGTCCCCCTTCAAAGGGGGAATTTACTCACTATCAACACATTCCCCCTTTGGAGGGGGTTAGGGGGAGGA
>JBGCDY010000100.1:0-10109 GCA_045105835.1 Chitinophagales bacterium | reverse complement strand
GTTGATGGGCAATGTAACCTCCAAATTTATTTGGGAGGTTGGTAATCAGCCAATTAAAATTGGCGATTACGTTGGCAACCCATCATTTTAACTTTGACTGAACAGTAGTAAAGTGAGTAGATTCTTACGAACCACAAATTCGTGTAAAAATTACTGTATCATTAGTTTTCCGTTTTCAATCTCTCCTTTCTCCCATTGCAGTCTATAGAAATAGACCCCAAATTGAAGTTCAGAAAGTGCTAACTCATTGTGCTGTTTTTCCTTCAAATCAACACTTTTAACCAATTGCCCCAAGCTATCAAATAGCTGCAATGTGCCTTCTTGGAAGGCTTGATTGGTATTTTGTTCCAAGGTCAAAACAGTATTGGTAGTGGCAGGATTGGGGAAAATGTGGAGGCTGGATTTTGAGTTGGTGGAAGTGGTTTTTTCTTCAATGTTGGTGATGAGTCCATTGTCGAATAGGTCTTGTACATAGTCGGCTGCTTCTTGGATAGGCGCAAAACTTGGACAAGGATATTCTATGTCTTCTTGTACCCATAAGACTGCAAAGTTGAAAGTAGTTTTTTCGAGATGTTGCAAGGTCGTTGGGCCTGTACTCATAAACATTCTTCGGTCACCAGCAGGTTTGTCTTGGCTACATTCTGACCAGCCATTTAAATCAGTAGGGTCAGAGGGATACATATAGCGAGTGTATGGTGGTAGACCGCTGCTCAGACCTTCTCCATAGGTCATTTTTCTTCCGTTTTTTGAAATACCTCTTAGCCCGTTAAACGCATGGTCATATGTTTCGGGAAAACCCCAGACGTGAAAAGCTGGCTCTCTGTTCCAAAAAGTGTGCATGTTGCTAAATGTCCCATCTTCTTTTTGAAGTCCTTTCAGAAGTTTGACTCCCATGATAGGAGGATTTTCTTTGTATTGACCATCTATTTCGTCTGCATTGTACATGATGCCCAAATCTCGCAAGGTATCACAGCCCACATAATCATCATTGAACTGTCCCAAACATGCATCGAAAGACATACCAACCATAACCGAATCCAATTTCAAAGTGGATTTGTTGGCAAGTGTGTATTTGTAAAAAGTGTGGTTTTGAAGCTTAGGAATACTGTTGTAGGCGTATGCCATACATTGCCCATCCATTTGCACTGTTTTTTCTGCAAAAGGAGAACCATAGCCACCTTTATCATTGAAAGCCCACCAAAGAGCTTGGTCGCCCAAAATGTTGGGGTAATCTCCATCTTCAGGATTGTAGTTATTGTCGCCATTCACATCCACAAAAGGAGCTAAATCTTCTTCAGGTGAAAAGGAAATATGCGGATTGTTTCGAGCAGGCCACTCTAACATATCCGTTGGAATTTCGGTTAGTAACCCCTTCTTGAAGTCGTCAATGGTTGATTTATTGATTTTCCATACCCTATCGTAATTATTGCAAGTTTCGGGAAAAGTATCACCAATATCGTTGAGAGGGCCAGGAAAATAGGTGTTTTTGGCTCTTCCTGCATAGTATTGAAAATCGGTTCTTTTTCGCCCCATTTCATCAATGGCTGATACCCAAAGGTCAAATACAAAAAATGGATGAATGCCGCTTCCTTTCGGTACTTCATAATAGTTTTGTCCTTCAGTTGGGTTGAACCACATATCTCCACTTGCCCAATAACGTGCTTTGACATTGTTGATGTCCAAATCTGCAAAGTTGACTCCTTTTTCGCATTGAGGGAGTTGGGCTTGGAGATTGAAGTGAATGAACAGAAAGAAAAATAGGGTTTTGAAGTGGAAAGAGGACATATTTTGATGCGTTTATTGGCTTAATTTTACACATCAAAATTACATAAAATGGATTACTTTAATAAATACATTTTTTTGCTTTTATCGGACAAAAGTTATTGAAGAACATCAATAGTCTGTATAGAAGAGATAAAACAACGAAAACTCTGACAACAGTTGAAGCAAAGACCGTTTTTTAATATTGAATCCTCAGATTAAAAAGCCTTCACTGCTCTAAGCGAAAGGCGTTCTTCTGAATTGCTGATTCTGACGACATAGATGCCTTTGGGAGCAGATTGCCAAGCCGAAAAATTAAATTTGTAGGGCTCATTCTTTCGGACTTCGCTTTGGTATTCTTGATACAGTTTGCCTGTGAGGTCAAAGAGTTGGAGGGTAATCGTTTCGGAGTGAGGGGCATAATAATAGACCTGTGCGGTATCGTCAAAAGGATTGGGATACACAAAAGCCGTTGCTTGTTTGGTGCTGCTATTCATTGGAGTTTGCAGGGCAGAAAGTCGAAGATGGCTTTTTTGAAAATCAGGTATGCCGTAGCCCATTGTTTGGGAAGGAGCTTCGTATTGATTTGCGCTTTTTTGGAGGACTTCAATAAGCTTTTGTGGATTCTGTTGAGGATTGGCTTGCAGCAAACAGGTCACCAAGCCCGCCATAATGGGAGCCGAAAAAGAAGTCCCATTGGAACGGCGAATTGTTCCATCAATGGTCACCGTTTCACAAGCTTGCCCTTGTGCCATCACATTGGGTTTTACCCCGTTTTCCACACCAAAACCTTGAGAACTAAAGAAAGCATATTTTCCGCTTTTGTTCACTGCACCCACTGTCAATACACTGTCGGCATCGGCAGGAGTGGTCAGGTGTTTCCATTGTTTGTTGCCTTTATTTCCAGCACTCACGACCACCATCATACCTTTGCTGGCAGCGATGTCTGCGCCTCTGGTAATGATGGCAGTATTTCCGTCCAACTCTTCGGCTTGATAACTCATTTCTTTGTCGTCAAAAGACACATATCCCAAAGAAGTATTCAACACATCGACTCCTGCGCTGTCTGCCATTTCTGCGGCAGCTACCCAGTTGAATTCTTCAATGTGGGTTTCGGATTTGTTGTCTTCTGTTCGGAAAAGCCAAAAAGAAGCGTCGGGGGCAGTACCTACAAATTGATTGGGGATTTTGGCGGCGATTGTCGAAAGAACATGCGTACCGTGGGTGCTGTCGTGATAGGGATTTTGGTCAATATCTACAAAATCGTAAGTACCTACAATTCTTTCTTCCTCATACAAATGCCTAAAAACTTCCATTTTTTCTACATTCGAAAAACCTGCATCTGTCACCGCTACCAACATTCCCCGACCCGTAAAGCCCTGAGCGTGTAAGTAGTCTCCTTTGAGCATTTTGGTTTGGTGAAAAGCTGCTCCATAATAGGTGTTTTCCTTTGGGGTTTCTTTTTCTTCAGTCTTCAATTTGATGGAGGGAGAACTGGAAGAATTTAGTGTCTTTTTTTGTCGCCTGTTTCTACCAACAGGTTTGACCTCGTTCACAAAAGGCAAATCCTCTAATTGTTGGAGTACGCCTGAATCTTGTACCGAAACGACCACGCCGTTGAACCATTTCAAAGCATACAAAATCTTTGCCCCTTTTTGATTCACTTCTTGAAGGTAAGTGCTTGATACAGGAAGGTCATTCGTCGTCAAAGGAATTTGGAAACGCATTCTACGCTCAATGGCTCTTTTTGATAAGAATGTTTCGGGATTTGAAAAGTTATGAGTAGTATTTTGTTTGTCGGTGAAACCGAGCCAATATTTGGTATAAGATTTTTGGGCATAAGTGGTTGTACCTATGCAGAGGAATAGGGCGAGGGTAAAAAATAGTTGAAAAATTGACTTTTTGTATGACGGCAAATCGTAAGGTTTTCTGAGATAGGAAGAAGTTGATTTTTTCATGTTTGTTTTGTTTGACCTTCTTAATGTGTCTTTTTGTAGAAATCTGCTGAAAGAGTGTGATGGATTGAAGTGTGTTTGGCTAATAGAAAGAGTTTGAGTAATTGAAGGTTTTTGGGGTTTAGGAAAACTCAAATGAAAATCCAATTTGCTTGCTTACAAACAAATTGGATTTTATAAATAACTAATTTAATATTTTAGTTTATTTGAAGTCTCAACAACGCTACTTGTCTGCAAATCATTTATAGTGAAACTTTCAAAATAATGCAGACCAATTAAGATTTTAATCAACTCTAAATCAAATGAATTTGCGTTTTCACTATTGTTTATAATCAGTCAAAGTACTAATCGTCAAATAACCCGTTTCCGCTCTTTGCGGCCAATCATCAGAAGAGTTGGTATCGTTTCGCTTCAAAATCCATTCCTCCTTCTTTATTAAACCAATATTTTTTGCATAAGTTTCAATAGCAAAGGTTTTATTTACCAAATCTTCTCTATCTATTTGACTCACAGTAAGCGTTTCAGGGAAATTCAAGCCGTTCAGAGACGTGTTGCCTGCTACTTCAATGTATTCATAACTCCAATCACGGTAATCTCTCAATCGGGTATCATCCGTATTCAAAAAAGTATTGCCATCCCAAGTACGTCCTTGAAAAACAGGGAAAATGAGTTTCATAAAACGCAAATCTCCCTCAACCCGTTCTACTTGGTCGTCAGTACGAACTGCATACCAAATAATCGGTGTAACATCTTCCCAAGCTGTACTTTCATCCGTTCTAATCAATCTTTCGATAGTGATGGCTTCTCTACCTTCATTGTCGGTGAAAGTTTGCCCATACACTTCCCGCATTTGTAGACTTACCGTATCTTGTCCACCTGTTCGCAAAGGACTGTAAATAACCGAATCCACTTGATATTCAAGCCAAAAACCTGTCTCGGTAGGGAAGTAATCGAAGCCCGTTACGAAGTCCAAAGTTTCAGTCTCGTCATCACAGGAGCTTACAAAGCCCACGCAAAAAATCAATAAAAAACATAAGAGAGAATAGGAAGAGTTGTTCATTTTTATTTGTTGATTTTCAGATATTTCAATATATCATCGTACAGCCCACTGTCATTGGCGTACATAGCATAATTTTTGGCGGTGTTAAACCACTCTCTGGTCGAAGGACGCACCGTTTTTGCAGCCGCCAACAAGTCTTTCTGCGACAAAGGAATGGCTTTTCCAGCTCGCATAGACTCTCGCAATTTTGATTCAATCGCAACATCTATCAAAGATTTGAGGTCGGCACCCGAAAAGTATTTGGTGTTTTTGGCAATCTTTGCCGTATCTATTTTTTCTATAGGTTTGTCTTTCAACAAAATGTCCAAGATACTCTTGCGGGCAGTCTCATCAGGTGGTGCTACAAAAATGAAACGGTCAAAACGACCTGGTCGGCGAAAAGCCACATCCAAATTCCAAGGCGTATTCGTTGCACCCAAAATAAGGACTCCTTCATTGTTGCTGTCGACACCATCCATTTCGGACAAAAACTGATTGATGGTACTGCGTCCACCGCTTCGTTTCATATCGGTTCGACTCGCACCCAGTGCATCTACTTCATCAAAAAAGAGGACACAAGGAGCTTGATTTCGAGCCAGTTCAAAGATTTGGTGGAGGTTCTTTTCACTATTTCCCATCCACATATCCAAGATGTCGTTGATACCAACAGACAAAAAACCAGCTTTTACTTCACCTGCCGTAGCCCTTGCCAAATGCGTCTTACCACAGCCTGGAGGACCATACATCAGTATTCCACCTCCAATTTTCTTGCCATAAGCTTTGTAAAGGTCAGGAAACTTCAAAGGAGAAATAATTTTTAGTTCGATTTCTTCTTTGACCTTGTCCATACCACCTACGTCTTCAAACGTAATTTTGGGCTTTTCTATTTCACCCATTTCTTCTTCATCTGGTAAATCAACGGACACTTTGCCCTCATCTGCACCATAAGAAGTCGTTTTGGACTTCAATTTGCTCTCAAAATGCAAATCTTTGAGGTCTTTGTCCAATGCCACCGCCTTCTCATATTCCTCTTTTGCCGCCATTCGGTCACCGCTTTCATACAGCAAATTGGCGTGAAGAATAAACACTTTGGGGGGAGGAGTACCATTGTTGAGCAGTTCTTCCACAATCACAAAAGCCGCCGAGTTTTTACCCGATTTGTGAAACGAACGAGCCAAACCAATTTTAGCCGTTTGGTTTCGAGGATTGATTTCGAGGGCTTTGCGGAAATGTTCTTCCGCTTCTGCAAAACGCTTCAAACCAAACAAACTCTCTGCAATGTGCATTCGCAAGGGAAGATTGTCGGGCGAAAATTTCAGCGCATCTAACAAGTTTTGAAGAGCTTCTTCTTTTGGTGACATAGTTATTTGGTGATGGTGATGAATGATGTTTACTTTTTGAGGCTATGCCTGTTATTGAAATTCCGTAGATACGTTGCACTGCAACGTCTCCTATTCTGATTTGAAAATCAACATTCTTTGATAAGTTTCGTTTTGGGTTTTGTTTTCTAACTACCTTACACATGAAGATATTGCGTTCAAAAACCTTGTAGACGTTGCACTGCAACGTCTCTACAAAACCTATGAATTAAGGTTTTAACCGATTCTAAATCAAAAATCTTTTTGTTTGAATTTTTACTACTCAAGCCGTCTTTGATTCAAAGCCTTCAATAAAAGCTTCAAATCTGCCAATTCTTCCTTCAATAGATAGTTTTCTTTGAAGAGCCAAGCAACAGAACCCACCAATAAAGTCAAAATAATCACCACGAGGATAGAAGTTCCGCCTCCAGAATTGGATTTTGTTTCCACAACTTCTTCTGAGTCTTCTGCTTCAATTTCTTCCTCTGCTATTGGAGTTGACGTTTCCGTTTGAGGATTCGTTGTTTTGGGGCTTTGAATTTTTATGGGTTTTGGCTTGCCTACTCCAAAGGTATGTTGGCTGATTTTGGTCAGAGCAGTATTGGCGATGTCGTTGATGTCGCCCTCCAATTGCAGTACCTTTTGGTCGAGACGCACACAGACACGACTGCTGATTTGTTGATGTTTCTGACAAGTCGCCCTAAATTGTTGTACCGCATAGGTGCTAACTTCTTCCAATGAACTCGCAAAATGAGCATATTCACTTGGGTTTTCTATTTTTCCTTTGTAGGCATTGATTTCAGCCGCAAGCTTCAAAAACATGGATTTATAACCTCTAACTTGGTTCTCTTGTATTTTTTTGACCTCTTTTTCGATGCTGCTAAAGTCGCAGTTTTTGATGCTTCGAGAAGCAATGGGTCTGTCATAACCAATCAACAACAACTTGATGGTGGCACAATTGATGTCTTCAATGGCAGTTTGGTAAATGTCCATTTGGACTTGCGCCTTCATGGAACTTGTCAAAAAGAGGAGGGAAAGAATAAATGGGATATAGCGTATTTGGATGGGGATTTTTGTGATGGTACTAATATTGCTCATGTTTACTAACCTTATTTTTAGGGACAAAAATACAATTTTGTTTTCTTTTTAGCAGGAAGCAAAAAATTAAGTTCCTGATTTCAAG
Organism: Chitinophagales bacterium; assembly: GCA_045105835.1. Lineage (GTDB taxonomy): Bacteria > Bacteroidota > Bacteroidia > Chitinophagales > UBA2359 > JAUHXA01. Next base: position 2,813 of record JBGCDY010000100.1, on the reverse strand, counting down.
TTTTAAATTATCTGATTAAGAAGTAGTTTTTAATTTTTATTCTCACTTTAATTTTCATTCATTAAGGCATACTGTATGCTAACACATCTGCAATGTGCATGGTTTTCAATGGGATTTTATGTTTTTTGATATAGGCATCGAGGTGCATGAGGCAGGACAAATCTGTAGAGATGAGATAATCCACATTTTGGGTAGAAGCCAAGATATTTTCTATTTTTTGTTCTGCCATTGAAGTAGAAATCGCCTCGAATTTGACGGCAAATGTACCCCCAAAACCACAGCATGTTTCACAATCCTTCGCTTCCTGCAATTGAAGTCCTTTTACATTTGCTAACAATTTTCGAGGAGCATCTTTGATGCTACATTCTCGCAATGCCCCACAAGCATCATGGTATGTTGCCTTTGCTTCAAATGTTGTTTGCAAATCTTCTACTCCCAGTACATCCACTAAAAACTCTGTCAGTTCGTATATTTTAGGCTTCAATAAAGTGGCTTTATTTTGGAGTTTGGGATTACCTTCAAATAACTTGGCGTAGTGATTCCTGATAAAACCCACACAAGAACCGGATGGACAAACAATGGTAGAGACTCCTTCAAAATCACCCACAAATTTGGTCGCCACTTTTGCCGCCTCTTGCCAAAATCCCGCATTGAAGGCAGGTTGACCACAGCAAGTTTGTTCGGGATTGTATTCCACCTCACAGCCGACTTTTTGCAGTACTTTGACCATATTTCGAGCCGTATCAGGAAACATTTGGTCAATGAAGCAAGGAACAAAAATAGAAACTTTCATGATTCGGTTTTCTCAGTTTTCATGGCGTTTTTTAGGATAAGCAAGGACTTGGGGCCTTCTGCAAAGAGTAAATCCAAGATGCTCATATTGGGAACAAATCCTGTTTTGGATTCAAATACTTGGTGGTAAACAGGGTGGGTGAACAATGAGTCGGGTTTGCTTCGAGAAGTACTTGGGAGAATAGCAGACCTAAAATCAAAAGTTGTCTCACTGTTGGGCGTTTTTTGGAACTTGGGTGTGCGTTCTATTTGAATGTCGTCTTGGGCATTGATGGCGGTGATGACAAAATCGTCCAATTGGAGATTGAAGTCTATCAAATAGTCCATCTTTTTTTCATACAATGGGCGAAGGTCGTCTTCAAAGTATTCGAAGTAGGGAGAGGAGCGATAGGCGGACATGAAACTATTCCAATGGTGTCTTTGCCATTCCCAGTCATAACTGATTTTCATTTCCTTGACGATTCTTCGCTTTGCTCTGCCTTTTACGACAGGAACACTGAGCCGAAGCGGACCGTCGGGCATTGCTATATAGCAACGATTTCGATAAGAAGCTTTCTGAAAATGTTCGTATTGTTCTATTTGTACCTTGCCGTGGTGCAACATTCGGGCGTAATAATGAAGGTTGCCAGCGTATTGTGTTTCGATAAGTAAAGTCCTGTTTTCCACTATCATCCAACAAAGTTAGGAATAAATTAAGCAATGAATAAAAATTAAAATCACAAAACTGCTTAGGAACGAATGAAAATTAAAATAACTTGTCCCGAGAACTCGGGAAGAATGAAAATTTAAAAATCACTTCAATATCAATTCTTTACGAAAGAGATTTTGTGAACTTATTTTGGGTTGTTATCAAACTGAGCCTCAAAATCAAGAGTGGGTTGATAGGCTGTTACAAAGACGTATTAGGTTATAGAGTAGTCAAGTACTTCCATAAAGCTATACTAAATTGGAGTGTCTTAAACCAAAATGACATCATAAAGGCAAGATTATATCCTACCTTTGCAGCCTGAAAAAATACCTTAATTTGAACATTAAACCCTTCAAATAGGTTAAACACAAAAGTATTAAATACATTCCCAAAAACCTATGGAGCTACCAACAGTTTCATTTTCTTCTACAAATAAGCAGCCTACAAGTGGTAATAATGCCGCTAACGATTTCAAACAAACAGTCCTAAACGATTATTACTTAGCTCAATTGAGCCGAGAAATCAGTCTGTTGTCCAGACGTGAAGTTTTGACGGGCAAGGCAAAGTTTGGAATCTTAGGAGATGGCAAAGAGTTACCCCAAATTGCTTTAGCGAAAGTTTTTCGAAAAGGAGACTTTCGTTCAGGCTATTATAGAGACCAAACCCTAATGCTGGCTTTGGGACTCACGACTTCCGACCAACTGTTTGCCCAGTTATACGCCAATCCAAATCCCGAACAAGAACCACATTCCGCAGGACGGCAAATGAATTGTCATTTTGCGACCCACAGTTTGGACGAAAAAGGGCAATGGAAAAACCTGATGGAACAATACAATTCCTCCGCTGATATTGCACCTACTGCGGGCCAAATGAGCCGTGGAGTGGGCTTGGCTTTGGCTTCAAAAACCTATCGTTCGATTCCCGATTTGCAGTCGATGACCCAATTTACCAATAATGGAAACGAGGTGACTTTCGTAACGATTGGCGATGCCAGCACAAGTGAAGCTCCTTTTTGGGAAAGCGTCAATGCTGTGGGAGTCATGCAAGTACCTATGTTAATCTCGGTTTGGGACGATGGATATGGAATCTCGGTTCCGCAAAAATACCAAACCACCAAATCCAGTATTTCGGAAGTATTGGCTGGTTTTGAGCGTACAGAGGAGAAGGCAGGTTTTGACATTTACCAGGTCAAGGCTTGGGATTATGTGGAGCTTTGTAGGGTCTATGAAGAAGCGGCGGAAAAGGTGAGACCAACGCATATTCCAGCATTGGTGCATGTTGTTGAAGTGACCCAACAACAGGGACATTCTACCAGCGGTTCGCATGAACGTTA
>JBGCDY010000099.1:0-10445 GCA_045105835.1 Chitinophagales bacterium | reverse complement strand
GGTGAGTAGGAGTGAATTGGTCAATGCAGTGCAATGGCTGAAGGGCAACAATATGAAAATCAGAGGGCACAACCTTGTTTGGCCTGGCAACGAGAATTTTCCTTCTGACCTCCAAAGCAATCTGAACAACATCCCTTATATGCAGAACCGCATCAACAATCACATTGAAAACATCTTGACTCACCCTGGTATTGCAGGAGAAATCAGTGATTGGGATGTACTGAATGAGATTGTGACGAACACGACTTTGGCGAATGCTTTTCGAGGTTCGGAAGGTTATCCAACGGGGCGAGAACTGTATGTGGATATCTTCAATAAGGCGAGGGAAGCGGATGCAAACACAGGTTTGTGGTTGAATGACTACATCACGATTTCACAAAATCAAGGGCCTGGGAATGTCCAGTATGACCAACTCAAACAGTATGTCCAGGAATTGGTGGATGCAGGGGTAGATATCGAAGGGGTTGGTTTTCAGTGTCATGTTGGAGGTTGCCCCACTGGGATTCCTGATGTACTGACTACTTTGGACGACTTTCACGATAGCTTTGGATTGAAGGCGAAAATCACCGAATTTGATATGCCGTCTTTTGTGTCCGAAGAATTGGGTGCAACTTATTTGCGGGATTTTATGACGGCTATTTTTGGACATCCTAGTGTCGATGCCTTCTTGTTTTGGAATTTTTGGGATGGGGCAACTTGGCTCAATTCGGGCACGAATTTGTACCGATTGGACTGGACTCCAACGGCTTCAAGAGACGCATTTGTGGACTTGCTCTTCAATGAGTGGTGGACCGAAACTCAGGTCGTTTCTTCTGGTCAAGGATTGGCAGATGCAAGAGTTTTCAAGGGGATGTACGAAATTTCCTATGTTTGTGATGGTGAAATAATCAGAGATACGGTGAGTATCACAGAGAACTTCAATTATACCATTGCCTGTGATAACCTTGCTACGAATACCGAAGATTTTCACCGCCAAAATATCAAGATTTACCCAAATCCTGCTCATGGAAGCATCCATATTGAGTTGCCCAACAATGAGAGAACGACTGTTCGTTTGTTTGATTTGAGTGGAAAAACGGTCTTGACAAGAGTTGCTACTTCTAATCGTTTTGTTTTGGAAACAAATGATTTGAAGGGAATTTACTTTTTAGAATTGAAAAGTGGAGATTCTGTTTTGGTAGAGAAAGTGGTGATTGAGTAAGGTTTTTCTGATATAAAGAAATGATTGAAAGGCTTTTGAAGCTTTTGTCTGAAAATGTAAATAGGGTATTTTGTGAATACCGAATGTTTCAGCCGAAAACCTCAAAAGCTTTTTATTTTTTATGAACGCTTCAAAAAAAACACTTTATTCCCCCTCACTCACGCTCTTCAAATTATCATCAGGTACTCGATCTATCAAAATATGATTTGGGTCAATACCCACCTTTGAAGGTTTTTCATCTACCTCTACCTTAAAAGTATTTTCCTCTTGTTGGATGAGAACCCGTTTTTTGTAAATCAACTCACCATTTTTCTTGCCCTCCGCAGCCTCGCCATAGACACCAATATCCATCCAATCGTTCAGTTTTCCAACAAGTGTTTCCAAGCCCACCGAGTCAGCTTTGAACTTTTGAGACTCTGTTTTGAAAGTTACTTCATATTTGCCGTTACCAAGCTCTTTGTAATTTGCCTCCAAGGTTCGATTGCTGTAAAGGGTGATTTCTTCCAACAAACCCATCAAAGTGAAGGTGGTCGGATAAGGTGGCTCACGGTAAGCTGTTGAATCCACCAATGTTTTTAGTGCGCCATTCAATGCTTCTTCCCCAATAAATTCCTTCAAGGCATACATGACCACACTGCCCTTTCGGTAGTGAATGTAAGGTTGATTTTCGACTTTCATCAAAGGCATTTCCTTTTGAGATTCTCGCCCACGACCCCGCAAATACCTGTCCATTTCATACTTCAAGAACTTCTTCATTTTTTCTCGTCCATACTCTTTTTTTTTTTTTTTTTAATCTGAATATTGAGCTAAAGTTTCAGACAAAACAGTACCTCCCTGCATGTTGGCACCAATCACTTGATGCGCCCACCATTGATGCGCCATTTCGTGTGCCACTACATAGAATACCATGTCGATGTCTTCTTCACTGTCTTCGTCAATATCTGCAATAAAACCAATGCTTTCGGAATAAGGCATCGTGCCAGGGAATGCCTGTGCGAAAGAAGCATACCTTGGAAACTCGATGATACGAGCCTGTTTGTGGCGGTATGGACTGAAGTTTTTGGAATTGTAGTCCAGTGATTTTTTGATGGAATTGACCATTTTGTCCACATTGTATTCATGTCCTTTGTGGTAATAAACTTCCACATCGACATCGTTCCACTTGTCTCTCACAACTTCATAACGCGCTGAAATAAAGGAATAAAAATTCAAGGAAGGGTGGTCTACTTTGTATTGGAAGTAGTGTCGGTCACCTTCTCTCCACTCCTTTTGCAGTGAGCCAGGAGCTATCGCAATTTGGTCTGCGGCAGTGCTGATGGTACATTCCACATTTACCCAATCCGAATCGTTGGAAATATAGGTATTCATACAGGCTTGCGAACAATTGTGTTCCAATTCGGGCATTCGGTTGGGCTTTGCAGGCAGCTTGTGTTTTTTGCGGTCGGCTTTGTCCGAAAGTTCGTAGTCTTCTTGGTAGCCAATGGAAGGCATGAAATCCCTGTTGTTGAAGAAAGTACCATTTTGAACCACTTGCGTAAAACTCACATCATTTTCAAAACCTTGTGTGATGTAATCCGAATAGACCGTATATTTAAGACTATCACCTACTTCCAAAGGTTCTCGCAACCAATATGTCCAATAATTCAAAATCGTATCTTTCAATGAAGTCTCAAATGTATTAAATGATTCAAATTCGATTTTGGCTTTGAAGTCTTGGGGATAGTTGAATTGAATCTGTTTAATAGGCTCAGCAGATTTGTTTTTAATCCATACATCCGCCTTGACTTTTACCTTTCTTTCATAAGGGAAAATGTCAATATTGTAGTTGATGTCGGTAATACGAGGTTGTGGGAGTTTTTCATCCGATTTGTATTTTTGTTCATATTCGACTCTGTGTTCTTCGGTTGTATCTGGAGTAACATAGGTATTGAGAACCTGCGTATTGTAATAGACAAAGCCGCCTGTGAGCACCCACAAAAGGGCAAAAGTGGCTGTAATCAATTTGTAATTTCCCACAAAACGTCTTTTGGCAATGCCCAACCGTTGTTTGAAACTTGCGCCCGATTCTCGTACCCAAAATGTAATCGTGGCGATGCCCAATAGTGCTGCAAAAAATATCCAGTAAATACTGAACCATGCTATGCTACTGACATAAGGACCAAATTGATTCATGTCTGAATAGGTGGGGTTGGGGGTAGCCGAAAAACTAATCATATTGGTCTGTATATCAAATGCTGACCAAAGCAATCCATTGAGGAAAAAGACCACCAAAAACACGAAATAAGCCAGGTATTTGTTGTTGACCAAAGCATGAACCAACATCGACAAGACCGCCGCTAATGAAAAACCTACCCAATCAATCAAGAAAAACTGTTTGAAATATACACCCATTTCAAAATTGAAGTAGCCGAACATTGCTTGTGCTGCCATGCCTGTAAACATTGCCACCAATTGAATTACCCCAACAATGGCAATCACTGCAATGTATTTCGCCACGAAAGGCAGCCAAGTAGGATAAGGTAGGGCATTGTAAATGCCATCCATTTTGGAATCTCGCTCCTTCCAGACCAAGACACCACTGTAGAACACCATGATAATCAATATGAATAGGTACAAAGTGCCTTGAATCAATTCCAATACATTGTAGGTGACAGGATGTGCCATCAGTCCATAACCTTGGTTGGCGTTTGTGAGGGCTGAACCCATATTGAACAAGCCAAACACCATGATGACGATGAAGGCAGTACTTTTCAAAATTCCAATAAAATCTACTTTGATTTGTGCCCACAATTGCAGCCAACGGGTTTTGGCATTGTCGGTAATTGTCACTTTGGGCAATGCTGCTAAAGCTACAAAAGCAGGCTTCATGACCGCATTTGGTGCAAGCTCTTTTGACTTTCGCTTGCTTTTTCGAGCCGTAAAAGAGAAACGCCAATAAGTTGCTCCCAAAATCAACAAGCCTACTGTAAACCACAATAAGCGATTGGCTATCAATAAAATATTGATGCCCAAAGTAGCCGTATTTTTGTCGCCAATTGTCCAGTACTTTGTCAAGACCTGCAAAGAGTTAATGCCAAATGGGTCGAGCATGATGCCCAAGGTTTCGCTTTCTAAGTTGCCCACATAATTGATAGCAATGCCATATCCTACAATCATCGCAATCGCTCCAATGAAAGACATAATGGTGCTTCGGGTCAAAATAGCGATGGAAAAAATGATGGCGGAGGCAAAAAATACATTGGGCATGATGAAATAGATGAGCCCTTCTAGGTATGCCATTGGAATGAATGCTCCTGTTCGACTGGCTTCTAACCAAGGCATTTGACTGCCAATCAATACCGCCAAAGAAATACCCAATGCAGGAATAATGGCGACCAAACAAGCTCCCCAAAATCGCCCCATAAAGAAGCCCCATTTGTTCAAAGGTGTGGAAAATAGAATGCCATCGTATTTGTAGCTAAAATCTCGCAAGGCACTTGTATTGGCGAATGCGGTGGTGAACATCAATCCAATGAATGCGTAAAATGCCGACCATGCAATGATGGCATAGGGCGAATTGACATGGATGTTTCGGACGTTTACCCCAATCATTGCATTTTCGACGGTGACTCCTATGAAATAGAGCAATGCGGTGATGATGAGGAATATATACACCATCGGCTGTTTGAAGCGGTGGCGAAGTTCGAAGGTAAAGAATTCTTTGAACATATCTTTTGTTGGTTTAGCCTAAGCGAGATTTTGGAGGTTGTGTTGAAATATTGGTAGTCAATATATCTGTTCTCCTTGAATCAACCAAATAAACGCAGCCGAACAAAAGATTTTTAACGTTATTTTAGACCCAAGGTCTCGAATTTATAATTTGTTAAGGAATTCCAAAAGAACTGAAATAGAGGTTTGATTTTTTTGATGGTTTTAAAAAGATGGTGCAATAATACATAGAAATGTTAAGCAATTGAGACTTGCGTGGTTTGTGTTAACACTTAAAGAGTTGATTACAAAAAAAATGCACACAATATGTTAAACTAATGTATTTTTGTAGATTTGCAATATTAACGCAAGTGGTTTGAGTTGCGTTAATATACAAGTTAGGTGCAATGAGAAAACAAAATAAATAAAATTAACTCCAAATAGAATTTAGAAAACCAGAAAATTAATGTGAAAGTTAGTAACTATAAAGTGAAATTTTTTTATTCTTATTCTCATAAGGATGAAGAATTAAGAGAGTGTTTTGAAAATCATATGAGTGGATTAAAGAGGAAAGGAGTGATTGAAGAATGGCATGATAGAAAAATATTACCTGGAGAATTTTGGGAAAAATCAATAAATTCAAATATCGAAAATGCTGATTTAATTTTATTTTTGGTTAGCTCAGATTTTCTTGCATCAGATTACTGTTATAATAAAGAGGTAATCAAAGCTGTTGAGCGACATAATAATGGTCTTTGTAAAGTGGTTCCAGTAATTCTAAGAGCTTGCGATTGGGAAGGGACTCCTTTTGAAACAATTCAAGGCTTACCAACAGATATGAAACCTATAATTAGTCGCCATTGGCATGATAAAGATGAAGCTTATACAAATGTTGTTAGAGGAATAAAGAAAACAATAAATAATATAATCGATAAAAAAGTGAAATCAGATATAATCGTCGATATAGTAAATGAAAAAGAAAAGGCAGATGTTTTTGTGACTTTTAGAAATTCTATATCAGGAAGAGAAGTAAATGTAGATTTAGATAAAACGATGACTTTTAAAGAAGCTATGAATGAATTGATAAAAGCAAGTTTTTTAGACAAAATTAATGAGTATTCTTTCTATTCAAAGTCATTAAATAAAGAAATGGATTTAAATTATAGTTTTATGGAAAATAATATACTTGATAATGATACAATCGTAGTTTCTATAGTTACTTATGCAGGTTAACTATCGAAAAAGAGAATTAATCCAAAAAGAGATTACTAACTAAAAAGAATTTTAGATTGAATCAAAATTATTGATAAACAAAAAATAGAAAAATAAAGAACACAAGCACCTAACAAAAGTGCCAACGGCAAGTTGCCTTATGTAGGCAACCTGCGTCAGCACCGACTGTTAGGTGCAATTAATCGATTTAAAGAGCAATTTTATTGTTAATCAATTCAACTTAAATAAAATATTAAATGAAAATCGCATTCCATCTAATTGCATTTTTACTGTTTTCGAATATTGTTTTTTGTCAAGATAGCTGTGATGAAATTAGCCTATGTATTTTTGAAGCAATAAAAAGTAAAGAAGTTACCAACTTGTCACTGTATATTATGCCTATTGACATGCAACTCGAAATATTGAAATATAAAGATACGCAGGAAAATAGAGATTTTTTATCTACAATTAGTGATAGTATGACCAACATCATTCAATCAAATATAATAGATGTCAACAGAGAGTTTTTCAAAAATGAACTAAATATTGCGAATGCTATCTATTCACGGTGCGATATAGATAAAAGCAATTTATTGACATTTTTTTTTCAGATTAATAATGAAGAGTTTTGGATAAAAACCAAACTAATTAATGGATTCATTTTTGATAAAATTATTTCACAGTTTCAGCAAGCAAATGAAGTAAAGAAAAGTATAGTAGTTGAAAAAACAGGGGAGGTAAATCTTTATTTTAATGAGGATTTACCCGCAGAAATTAAGGAAATTATCAAGAGTTGTTATGGGAATTATGGAATAGAAAAGTATGGTTCATTTGAGAAGTTAAACATAATTAAATATGATACCATGCAGACTGTTAAAGGTCTACATATTGTTTTAGTAGCATCGAATGCCAGAGAATGGAAAACAGTTGTCTTCTCAATTTATCCAGAAACAGGGGAATGCAAATTAGTTGAGTAGTTATTAAGCCTTCAATGGAGGATGTTCATTATTGATAAACATATCTATTTCAATACATTAGACGATATCAGGAATAAGCCTAATTGAACATAAAGCAAAGCAAGAAAAGAAAAGGAAAATAGCACCTAACTAAGATTTACCAAAAAGCATGTAAATAACATCGGGATTATAGACTATTACTGCAATGAAAATCAATTGGATGACAATAAATGGGACTATGCCCTTGTAGATATGTTGGGTCGTGACCTCAGGCGGTGCAACCCCTTTGAGGTAGAAGAGTGAAAAGCCGAAAGGTGGGGTCAAAAATGAAGTTTGCAGATTCATCGCAATCAAAATTCCTACCCAGAGCATATCCATTTCAAAAGCATTGAAGATTGGAGTCACCACAGGTACGATGATGAAAATGATTTCGATGAAATCAATAAAAAATCCTGCAACGAAAATCACGATCATGACCAAACCCAAAAACATCATGGGTGACAAATTGGATTGGGTGATGAGTTCGACCAAATAATCATCTCCACCAAACTCCCTGAATATGAGTGTGAAAGTTGTAGCTCCTAACAGAATCATGAAAACCATGCAGGTGATATGCGTGGTTTCTTGCATCACATCCCTCAAAATGTCTAAAGACAAACCTTTTTGGAGGATGGTCAATAAGGTCGCTCCCAATGCGCCAACTGCCGCAGCCTCAGTAGGAGAGGCGATACCTGCAAAAATAGAACCCAATACGGATACAATCAACACAAAAGGCAAAACAAAAGCTTGGATAACTCGCTTCGCAAAACCTTCACCTCTAAATGCTGCAATCTCTTCATCCGTCATTGGTGGTGCTACATCTTTGCGAATATTGGCGTAGATTAAGACATACAAAATATAGGCTCCAACCAACAACATTCCAGGTAATAAGGCAGCGGCAAACATAGTTCCGACATCTACTGCCGCAGCTCCTCTATTGCTGCTGTTGATGGTGTCGGCAAGCAAAACCAACATAATGGAAGGCGGGATAATAATCCCCAAAGTACCCGAAGAGGCAATCGTGCCTGTTGCTAAAGGGATGTCATAACCCCGTTTGAGCATCGTAGGCAAACTGATAAAACCCATCGTCACCACCGTAGCACCAACAATACCCGTTGAAGCTGCGAGCAATGCCCCTACCAAAATCACTGAAATTGCTAAACCGCCTCTCAATTTGCCAAACAAAAGTGCCATGGTTTCCAAAAGCCCTTCTGCTAAGCCCGACTTTTCGAGCATGATACCCATGTAGATAAACAGCGGAACTGCCATCAAAACATAGTTGTTCATTTGCCCCATGTATCTGGAAACCAATAATCTGAAATCAGAAAAGCTCAGGTAGTCGGGTGCAAATACAATCACCCCCAATGCGAATAAGGTCGAAACCCCTCCTAAGGTGAAGGCAACTGGATAACCTCTGAGGATGAGGAGAAAGATAGTGACGAATAAAATGATTGCTAATATTTCCATTTGGATACTTGCTAAATGGTGGATGCTTCAATTGTCAAATGTAGGAATATAAATTAAGACTTTGGAATTCCTTTCTTTTTCTAAAAGATGCTTCTTAAAGTTTTTTGTACTTAGATTATTGAATTTCCATTCTTAATATTGCTCAATACGTTTTCATTTTAATTTGATCCAAATTGTTTTTTTATCATTATCGCCAGAATAACCCCCGAAACTATCCAAAGGTTAAATAAGTCGCTGACATGAAAGGTTTCAGCTAATAATCTTCTGATGATATGGATGATTCCACATCCAAATAAAAATATCATTAGATTTTGGAGGTGTTTCTTTTCAAAATATTTTCCTTTCATTTTAAATTGTGTTGTTGATGTACGATTTTTCTTGCTGTTATTAATTACAATGTGTAGTATTGCTAATAGCCCAATTAATTTAAGGTCTATAGATTTTCACCTGAAGGGGAACAAAAATAGTTTTTGGCTTCTTGAATGCTTAGCGTTTCCAATTCAGTTAATTTTGCAGTTAGCTTATCGGGGGTACAATCGACTTCCTGGTTTGAAGCTTTCTTTAGCAATTCTTTCATTGGAGCTTGCCCTTCGTGATAGTGGGCTTTTTTCTCCAAACACCGTATCATTTTGCCGTTTTTAAAATAGGTGCGGTGTTCTTCGATAATGTGGCTGCTGCCTGGGGAATAATCATTTTTGTGAAAAATGAAAATCAATTCACCCTCCCAATAATAATGGTGCTTGGTTGAACAACCATGTTCTCCACAATCGCTGTATAGCAAATAGCTCAATTCTCCTTTTTCGTTGTATTTGCGATCTAACTTTACTGCTGTTCTTTCATCACATTGAGTGTCAAAAGGAACGGTTTTGTAATCCGCTTGGCTAATGATTTCATATTTGTCTCGGATAAACTGAATACCCGATTCTATGGATGAGTCCTCAATATTTTCTGCACTCTCTTCTGTGTTTTGAACCTTATCAGTTGATTTTATTTCATCCTTTTGTTGTGGTGTGTTTTGACACCCGATTATCAAACAGAGGATTGGAATGGTAATGAAAAAAAGAATACGGTTCATTTGTTTAATTTTTAATTTACGTTTAGTTGGATTTTGAACTTGCCTTAAGGGGAGGTTGTTTTTTTTTGCAGTAAATGATTTTTTGCACTCATTCATATGGGATTGATTCCAAAACATGCTCAATTACTTTTAAGCGGGCAATAGGTTTTTTATTGGCATCAATTATTGTCCAAGGGGCATTTTCGGTATTCGTGATCTCAAACATTTTCTCTTTGTAGGATGTATATTCATCCCATAGCGATTGAGCTTTTTCATCAACAGCGGTCATTTTCCACCGTTTGAGAGGACTATTCTTTATTTCCTTGAAGCGTTTGGCTTGTTCTTCCTTCGATATCGAAAAGTAAAGTTTAATCAAGTAGGTGTCAGATTGGATGAGCATTTTTTCAAAATTATTGACCTGAGACATAAAAATTTTATACTCTTTTTCTGTACAAAAATTATTGACAGGTTCTACAACTGCTCGGTTATACCAACTTCTATCGAAAAGCACAATTTCACCAGCATTTGGGAGGTTATTGGTGTATCGTTGAAAATACCACTGCCCTACTTCCTGCTGCGAAGGTTTACTCAAAGCAACTACGTTCATAGCCCTGGGACTCAAGTGCTCAGTAAAACGTTTAATACTTCCTCCCTTCCCAGCGGAATCTCGCCCTTCGAAAATGATAATTAACCTTCTTCCTTTTTTTTGAATGGTGTTTTGCAACTGAACCAATTCAGTTTGTAGCAATTCCAACTCCTGTTCGTATTTCAAATAATTCAACGCCTTTCCAACATTGATCTCATTATCACGAAACAGAGTACGCAATCC
>JBGCDY010000098.1:0-7487 GCA_045105835.1 Chitinophagales bacterium | reverse complement strand
GTATCGGATTGGCGGAGTGGAATGTATGTACTTCAATTGAAGGTCGATGGAGAAATTTTGGAGCGAAAGAGATTGGTGGTGGAATAATTTGAGGTCTTAGAAATTGATTGAAATCTCCCAAGTACCCCTATTTTTTTTTTTGTTTATAATACCACATAATCCGTTTTTTACGTACCTCCTGAAAATCAGGCAACTTTGTGTCTCTATCGTCCAACATCATAAAAACCGTAGCATTGGGACGGTACCAAATTGTGTCTTTAATCAACATAGCTGTACAATCGTCAATTTTCAGCTGGTTTGCACGGTTGTAATCCTCACAAGCCTGACGACTCGTAAGCAGAATTTCTTCTTCGGGCGTGTACCAAGTTTTTCCTTTGCTGTTCACAATCGGTCGGCAATCCGTGTTTTTAAAACCATTTTTGCGTTTGTATCGCTCACACAACAATCTCGATTGAAAAGCATTGGAATGCTCCTCCAATTCTTCATAAGGTGCTCCACTGTATTCATCGTTGAGGTTGAAAATAGCATGAGCCGTTTCGTGGACAACTGTACCCAAATTGTAGGGTTCGGCGGTGAAAAAACTGTGGGTGACGATGTTGGTTCTTTCTGCAATAAAAGCTCCATCGGTGATTTCTTCTTGGTGCAAAAGTGCATAGGCATCAATCCCTTGCAATGGATTGGTGGTCACAATCGAAGGCATTGGCACATCCGTATTGATAATCAAATCGGCGTTGGCTTCGTAGCGGGTATAATAAAAAATCCATTTGTCTTTGTAGTCTCCAATCATGTTGTTGGCGTGGTAGCCCTTGAAAATCAAATCCTCCACGTCCGTCAAATATTTCCGCCAATCTTGGTGGTAATCTGTGTCGACCAAAAAACAAATATTGATACGCTTTCGCACCGCAACGGTATCTGTGGTCGAATAAAGCAAAATTTTGTCGTCTTCCCAAGGCGAATCCCCCGCATCAAAAAGTGCCTCTCTTTCGGTGGTGTGACCGTCTGTATTCGTGACTTTGAATTGATAGAAAATATTGGAATAGGCAGGATAACCTTCCATTTTGAAGTCTAACTCTATGGTATCTTTTGAAGGAGAAAAAAGCCAGGTTTTCACTAGACCCCAATTGCCGTCTTTTCGCCTTTTTTTACTTGGCAAGTTCGCTTCGTTGCGGTACATTTCGTATTCATAAACTCCCAAGGTGATTTTCTCGATTCCTCTCTCATCGTGGGCTTTGAGGCTATAAGTGACAGGCATTTCATTGTCGGGGTGCAAAGGGCTGTATTGCCAGTGGTCAATGGTGGGGGCAAGTGATTCTTGGATATTGTTGGAGTCGTCAGAAGTGCTTGTTGTAGAGGAATTGCCTTCGCCTTCTACTCCTTCTGTAACCCGTTTTGGATTGTCACAACTACTACACAAACATACGATTGAGAAAATAATACAATAGAAAAAAAAGTGCTTGGTCACAGTGGTTTTGTTTTGATTCTTTGGCTAAATCCATGAAATGAGGCTACGGTAGTCTATTTGTTTGAAAATTATATAGCTCTTTCGTCAATGATTATTGTTTTATAAATCAGACTACCGTAGTGTTTATGGGGGAAGTTCAAGGCAAAATACAAACTCAAATGCAATAAAAAGATGATTTACAAAAAAATATCGGTTTTGCGACGAAATCTGTGAAAAGAGACTTCGGAAATTTATTATTTGAAGGATATTGGTCTCCGCATTAAACAGGTTTTTTTTCATTTTAATTGAGTGTGTCACAAATCAGTTGTCAAAATTTATCTCTTTCACAAGCTGCCCTGAAAGGGCATTAGCAATAGCGTAGGGCAAAGTTTACGACGCCCTACGACGAGTAAATGTATAAATGTGAATCAGCCCTGAAAGGGCGTAAGCATAAAACCGTTTGAATGCTTACGCCCTTTCAGGGCTAAGGAAACTCTTTTACACACCGTAGGGCTTCGCCCCACGCTATTGCTTGAACCCCATTGGGGTTACCAACCGATTTGTAACACACTCATTTTAATTCTTATTTTGATTTTCATTCGCTGCCCAGTTCTTCAATAAAAGCTGCAATACTCTGTGTAATCTCCTCCAATACCCCCAAAACAGATGCTTTTACGGCTCTTTTCTGCATGGTTTCCACATCAAAATCTTGGTCTTTCTTTTGAATCAATTGTTCATTTGTCAAGACATCAGCGTGTGGAATCATGCCTGTTCGAATGTCCATCAACAGTGCTTCACAATTGGCATAAGCTTTGGCTTCGTCTTTTTTGAAGAGTTTGTACTTGTAGTAGAGGTCGCTTTGAAGGTGGAAAATGAGGAGTAAATCGGCTTGCAGCCTGACTGCGGATTCTCGTAGTTGGGTGAGGGAAGAATTGGAGTTTGCCAAAATTGAAGGCATCAAAATCACCTTTTTGACTCGTTTTGAAGCCTTTAAGCCACTCACCACTGTTTCCATATACGCTTGCTGCAAACCCAAATATTCTTCATTGTCCCAACGATAAAAATGATTGTAGTAATTGCTTTTTTGTGGAGCATAGTTGAAGACTGCAATCCGCAAGGTTTCGGGAAAAACTATTTTTCCATTCAGTAAGGTTTGAATCGCTTCTTCTGATAGAGTGCTATCCTTGTCTTTGAAAAGGGATTCGGTGAGCGTGAGGGCTTCTGTTCCTCCTAGATGCCCTTGATATTTTTCTCCTCCTGAATAACTGGGAGGAAGGGCGTGTCGAGAAGTTTGACAATTGGTGAAAGAGAGAAGGGTGAATAAGCAGAGAATTAATGGAATTGGTTTCATGAGACTTGTTTTAGGATGTTGAAAATTGTTCACTAAAATAAAACCAAGTCTTAGAAGAATAATTGTATGGGTGAGAAAGTGAATAAAGAGGCTTTAATTGCCCTTTACTTCGAATTCAAAGGTTAATGACAAATTTTTAGCTTCGTATTTTTGTCAAAATATGCCCATTAGTAACGGTAAAAAAATAACTTGAACATTTTTTTAGCTAACATACCCCAACCCCTTTCAAAAGGGGAATTAAGGTGTCCATGTTATTTTTTTCTTTTTACTTAACTTCCTTTGCAGGCATTTATTTACAAAATATTTATAATATAAAACTACCGAAGTCTCGATTCACGTTTTTTTCCAAAGAATCATTGTTTTTCACACAAATCACTGATAACTAACAACCAGTCATCAATCTACCAATCACTGTACTAATGCAAGCGATAACTCAATATCGTAATATCGTCGGTATAGGTTTGTTCGCCTTTGAAGGTTTTGATTTGCTGCAACAACTCCATATTGAAGTCTGCCATCGGAAGATTATTGTTGGCTTGTACAAAAGCAGTGAGGCGTTCCATTTCGAAGTATTCGCCTTGCTCGTTTTCCAAATCAGTTAGTCCATCGGTGTAAGTAATGATGACCGTATCAGGTGAGATAGTCAAATCCGTCACCTCTATAGAGGGCAGTTCGTCGAATGCACCCAAAATCGTACATCCTCGGTCCAATAGACTATGGCTTCCATTGTTGGACAAAATAGGGGGATTGTGTCCCGCATTGATGTATCGAAGTGTGCGTTCTTTTAGGTTGTGTCGGGCGATGAAAAAGGTGATGAATTTGTCGCCATTGGTGATTTCGAGGATTCGTTGATTCAGTTTTTCAATCAACTGTGACAAGCTGTTGTTTTCCATTGCCAAGGCTCTCAACATGGCTTGAAAATTCGCCATCATCAATGCTGCTGCAATTCCTTTGCCCGAAATATCTGCCATACACACCAAGAGGTCATTGCCTTCTTTGTCGAGTTTGATTACATCGTAATAATCCCCACTGATGTTGTGGTGTGGCATATAGACTGCCGACATTTCGATGGCATCTGTGCTCGGTAGTTTATTGGGGATGAGCATGTTTTGAACCCTTTCTGCTACCTCCAATTCTTTTTTGAGGCTTTCTTGTTCCAATTCTTTTTTGAAGAGTCGCTTGTTTTCGATTGCCACTACAATGATGTTGGTAATGGTCTGGACAAACTTAATCATGTTCTCAATCGAAGACTTATTTATGTCTGTTTTCAAGCGCATTTCTCCCAAAAGAATAAACGCCAAAGGTTCTTTTTTGTGGTAAACAGGAATAATCAAATCGAACTCTTCCAACATTTCGGTTGTCACCACTCCTTCTTCATACATGAAGGTGGGCTTCACAAAGCTCAATAAATGCTCTTCTACACGCAGACCGTCCGTCTTATTATCTACACCATATTTACAGACACATTTCCATTGTTGTTTTTTGTGAAAAACCATCACTTTGTTGACCCCCTCTGTCCGCATCATAAACTCATAGATACGAAAGAGTTCTCTTGCACTCACATTTCGATTAATGGCATTGGTGATTTCCAATACAGAATCAATCCGCATATCCTTCATTTGCAGTCTTCGCTGCAATTTGTCGAGAGCCGCTTTGTGCTTAGAATTATTTGGTTCGCTATCCATTTACAAATTTTAGGGCTTACTGAAGTAGTAACGTGGAAATAGTTAATATATTCGATTGTTGGTAATTGATATACGTCTGGTAGCTTCGTTCAGGTGTTGCAGTTTTTATTCAATCGACAAATATAAAATTTAACTCTTGAATTTTTGCCTTTAGATTGCAACATCTAAAAATAGTGAAAATTTTTATGGTTTGGGTATATTTAGGTAAAGAGCCTTTTCTATTAGTAGGGGGAAAGTCAGGCTATATTCTTTTGGGGCTGCAAAAATAGCAAAAAATCATCAATTGTCATTGTTTTGCAATAAAATATTACACTTGTGTTTTTACATCCAAAGCATCCCGAAGTCCATTTCCCAATAAGTTGAATGCCAATACCATGACCGAAATGGCTATACCTGGAAAAAGTGCCAAATAAGCTTTGTCCGTACCGATATAGTTTCGGTATTCATTTAGCATCGTTCCCCAAGAAGGCGTAGGAGGTTGAACACCAATGCCTAAGAAACTCAAACCTGCTTCAATAATAATGGCAGAAGCAAAATTGGCTGCGGTGACTACTACCAATGGTCCTACAATATTTGGCAAAATGTGCCGAGTGATGATTCGTACATGCCCAAAACCCAAGCTTTTGGCAGCTTCCACATACTCTTGCTCTCTAAGGCTCAAAATCTGACCACGCACAATCCGAGCGACTTCCACCCACATCGTCAAACCCACTGCCAAGTAAATTTGCCAAAAATCACGTCCCAAGGTCAACACCAATGCGAAAACCAAGAGTAACAAAGGAATAGACCAAAACACATTGATGAGCCACATCACCATATCGTCCACAACTCCACCAAAGTATCCTCCGATTGCACCAATCGTGATACCGATTATCAAGGAAATCAACACTGCCATCAATCCAATAGAAAGGGAAATTCGGACTCCCAATATCAAACGACTCAAGGTATCTCGTCCAAACTTATCTGTTCCAAGCACATAGCTCTTCTCTTCAATATGGTTTTCCTTCACCATTGTTTGCAGGGCTGCAATGCTTGCCTTTTGTTCTTTTTCTTCGAGGTCTAAGAAAGTGATTTCTTGTCCATTCGTCCGAATATTGTTTTCTGCCGCTGAAACAGGATAGACGACTTCTACCAAATTGAAGGTGTCTATATCTGCCGTGTTGGCACTTCCCGTATAGCGATGCACAATGATGTTGGTGCTGTCAAATTCGTATTCTTTGATGGGAACGAGCTTGTACAAATTCTCTCGCCCTGTCATCAACAAGGTCAAAAAACTTTCGTCTTTCTCCGCTCGATTCTTCCGCACCTTCAGCATATCAATCTCAAAACCAGGTGGTTCTGTCGCTATCTCCAAGACTTGGTCGTTTGCATAAGGCGTGGAATCGGGTGTCAAAAGGTATCCAAATACCGCAATCAAGACTGCCAATACAATCACAATAAATCCACCAACAGCAGGTCTGTTTTTCAACAAACGCTTCAATGCCTTCTCGTTGGGAGACAAATATTCTCTTTCTTTATGTGCTACTTGTTCACTCATTTGCTACATGGGTAATTGTTGTGGGTATCTTCTTGGATTTGTCCAATAGTTTCAGTTCTGTACAAAAAATTGCCAAGCAAAACTCTGTGTCTCCGTGCCTCTCTGTTCAAGAATACTTGCACCAGCTACCGAACTTTCCGTCCTTTCCATTCAAATTTACCGAATTGACTCCAAAAACCAATCACGATAATATACAGAATATGTGCTATTTGAGAAGGTAAAAATAGGGATAATAATTCAATTCGATTGAAAAAACGACAGGCAGTCCATAGATAGGCAAAATCAAAGAGCATTTTGAGCGAAAACTGCAAAACAAAGAGCATCAGCATCGCCTCATTCCCCAAGATTCCTCCTACCAAATTCATTACAATACTGATATTGAAGAGATAAACCGCCGCCAAAAAGAAGGTGATGCGTTTGTCCTTGTATTGTGCTGATTTTGAAGCCCATCGAAGACGTTGTTGCACAAAACTCGACCAATCTTTTTGTGGATAGGTATAAACGGTTGCGTTGAGGTTTTTGAGAAATCGAATTTGATTGGGAAATTTCGCTACAATTTTGGTCATCAAAAGCATATCGTCTCCCGAAGCAATGTGGTCTATACCTTCAAAACCATTCACCGCTTCAAAAGCCTCCCTTGTATAAGCCATATTTGCGCCATTGCTCATGTCTGCAATACCCAAATGAACCGATGCGCCTGTTGAGACCATCATCCCCATAAAGTCCAGTGACTGAAACTTTTGGGCAAAACCTTTTTCCTCCTTGTAGCAAACAGGTGCAGCAATCAACTTTGGGTGATGTTCCTCATAATACCCCACAATCGTTTGCAGCCATTCTGGACTCATCACACAATCCGCATCTGTTGTGACAATCAATTCTTGATTGGTCTGTGAAATCGCCAATTCCAATGCTTTCTTTTTGAAGGAATTGAGTTGTTCTCGCTCTTCCTCCGTCACCAAATTCGCCAATTGAAGCAATCGAAGGTTTTTCACCCTTTCTACCAAATACTCTACCAAATGAGGTGTTTTGTCCGTCGAGAAATCGTCTATCACAATGATTTCCAACAATTCGGCAGGATATTGCTGCTCCAATATCGCCCTTAGACAATCTATGATTCGCTCTTCCTCATTCCGAGCAGGTACAATGACACAAACACTTGTTTTGAATTTTTTAGTATTTGGTTTGGGAGTCCAAACGGGCAGCGAAATCCACCCAAATATATAAATGCCAATGAGCAATAAGTAGAGTGTGGTCAACAACAAACACACAACAATAAGAAAGGTCATAAAGGATTATTGATTATTAATGAATCACATAAAAAGAAATTCAAATTCAAGATACAAAATTCAAACTCAAAAATGATTTGATATGTTTTGTGAAGAAGCCAAAATCTCTTACTACTGGTGTTTATAGGCTCGCATATTGACTGCTTATATTACTCAAACCCACCCCTTACATCCCCCCCCTTGCCCC
>JBGCDY010000097.1:0-5180 GCA_045105835.1 Chitinophagales bacterium | reverse complement strand
CTGTGCCGAGAACTCGGTATGTAATCTCAAAACCGATAGTAAGGAATTTTTGAAATAGTGTATTTTTTGACTATTTCTTGATGTACTTTTGAGCGAAGAAAAAAGATATATAAAGAGTTTTGATGTTTTAGTTTTGAAGATAAATTAGCGTTTTTTTGAACTTTATGAACAACCATTTACGAATTATAATGATTTTGTTATGCTGACGATAGAAAAGGAATTGGAGTTGATGCGGCTTTACTTCAATGGAAAATTGAAGGGAAAAGCATTGGCTTCATTCGAACAAAAAATGAGGGCAGACGAGGCTCTTAGACAACGGGTTTTTGTAGAAAAAATGGTGTTTGAAGCTGCTTATGAGTTATTTGCAGAGACTCCTACTGCCATTGGGAATGCTTCTATGGCAGGACTTCAAAAGGCAAAAAGTTTGGCGGAAGAATTGGAGGAGGATTTGTTTGGAGAGGAAGGTGATTCTTGGCAAGATATAGCAGTGGACATAGATGTAGAACCTGTTTATACTTTGAAGGAGTTGTTGGCTTTTTTCAAGCCTATTGAACATTTTGAGTCTGCGAATCGAAGAAGTCAATCTGTGGGAAGTGCTGAAGGCTTGGACGATTTGGTCAAACAACCCTCTACTGGTTTGGATTGCAAAGCGGCTGAATTGAATTTTGAATTGAAGGAAGCAGTTCCTATTGACTTGGAATTGACCATTCTCAACAACCAGGAAGATATCTTGCTGACACAAATTATTGAAGCAAATACCCTGATTTTCAATGTTTCACTTTCTTTTTTGCAGTCCAAAATAGGGAAGTATTATTGGCGACTGAAGGCAAACACAAGAGATCGAGGCATTCGAAAACAGTATAAGAGTGTAATAAGAAGTTTTTTTTTGAATAAAGGACTAAATCCCTACTCATAGCTTGTTGAGCCTACAATTGTAGGCTGCAAGTGAGCCCCAATGTTTTTGGATTCAATAAGTTGAGTTCTATTTTTATGGGAGGTAGGTTTTGACTGCGGCGGTAAATATTGCCATTGTAGGTTGCCATGGCATGGTTCATGGCTTTGGATTCTATATCCGAAAACAGGATAATCAAGCCTCCAAATGCGGCTGTCGAAACGGCGCTGGTGTAGAGTATTTCATTGGCATTGTCTGCCCGCAGCAAGGTCGCAAAAAGCCCTGCAATAATTCCCGTTGTTCCAGCGACTACTCCCACTGTACTGATTCCTTTTCCTACCGAAGCCCTTTGATAACGCTTGAAATAGGGGAGTGCCAGACTATCGGCTTGAAGGAAGGGTTTGATGTTTTTGCCAAGAAAACCGATTCCCTGAAACTTGGTATTTGAATCCGCCTGCCTAAAATAAAATCTTGGTGCTCCCAATAGAAGGTGCTTGAGTTCAAAGACTCGACTCTTAAAGGGAATTTGCTTTCGCTTCAATACTTCAAGATATACCTCCCCATTCGTTTCTCCTTCAATTTGTGCTTGTATGGATTCAAAACCAATAAGAATGGTGAACAATAACAAAAATAGCTGGCTGTTTTTGAGCATAAAAAAGGGTCTTTGGAGTGAAAATTAAAATAGCCTGTCCCGAGAACTCGGGAAGAATAAAAATTAGAAACGTACTTCAATCCTGCTACTCTTTCCCAAAACGTAGATAAAATAGGCTTCGTTGTTTTTGGACTTCAATAAATGACTCAATTTTTTTTTACCAATACCTCTACATGCCAAAACAAGAAAAAGGCAATGCCTTTTCAGACATTGCCTTTGTAGATTTTTGAGAGTACGTTAATAACGAGGGGAGAGCTTAGTTCCTTCCTCTTCGTGTTCTAATATTTGTCTTTGCATTCGGGGTCGATTGTCCGACAGGTCTTGCTGTGACTTTTGTTGGATTGTTGGTGGTGTAGAGTAGAGAGAACTGGCTGTCAATGGGCGTTCCATCTGGAGCAAAGCATTTGACAGTCACATCTGTTCCTTTTGCGCTGTTGCCTACCCATCTGACGATATTGGCGTAAGCATTGGTGTTTCCATAAGGAGTCACAATGGCATTAGAGGCACTTGAAGCTTTGAGACCTGGCAACGTTACCTTGTAAGTACCTACTCCTGTGCGAGTGATGGTGTTGTCCGCTGTTCCTGCATTGTTCATTTGGTAGGTAGTGCTTGGAGTGTAAGTCGTTCCGCTTTTGGCATTGTTTGCCCATACGAATGCTGCTTGATTGGTATTGTCACTGCTGTAGCTTACCACAAACTTGCTATCTGCTGGCTGACCATTGAAGTCGGTAGTTGCTATATTAACACTGAGCCCATTTGCTGAATTTTGCCAATTGACAACCTTGCATCTGCGTGCTTGTGAGCCATAAGGAGTTGCGAGTACGTTTCCTTTGAAGCCTTCAAATCCACCTGACATTTTTTCACCCGATGTGTTTGGAGTAATTCCTTCAAAAGTTACATTGTACATTCCTGTTCCTTTTTTGGTGACATTGATGGCTCCTTTTTTGCCATTGTAGAGGTAATTGTGTTTTGGCTTGCCTTCGCCGCTTACCCATGTGTAGGCAGAATTGACATTGCTTCGTGCTTCTTTGTAGAAGATAGCAGAAAATTGACCATCTACTGCTGTACCTTTTGCATCAAAAGTTCGGACAAATACTTGAAGGTCGTTTCCTGCTACAGTCCAGCGTTCTACTTGTGCAGAGTGTGAACCATTGTAAGCAGATGCTTGGCAAATGCCATTGTACAATTTTCCGAAATTTGGAATCGTGATTTTGTAGTGTCCAGTATTGAGGCGTTCTCCTTGGATTGCTCCACCTGCTGAATTGTATTGGTAAGTATTAGAAAGAGTGTAAGCAGCTTTAGAAGTTGGGTTGTTGTACCAAAGCCATGCTTTGTGTGTTTTGCCAGTAGTTGTGTTTTGGTTGGTAGATTCACCGCCTTTGTCGATTGGTTTTGTTGGCTTATCTATCGTAATTGGCTTGGTAGGTTTTTCGTTTTTGATAGGTTGAATTTTGGTCAGTTTCCAGTATTGACCAGAGAAATTGCCTGATGCTGGGAGGTGAACGATGTTGTTGTTTTTGCCATCATTTACGATGTCCAAAGATTTGCCATCTCCTTGCCAGCTGGTCGTCAAACGGTAGAAACCGCCTACTTTGATGAGTTTCCAATACTGTCCAGAATAAGCACCTGTTTTAGCAAGGTGAACCTTGTTGTTTTTGCCATCATTGATTACGTCCAAAGACTTGCCATCTCCTTGCCATTTTGTGGTCATTCGGTAGAATCCTTTGCCAAGAGGAGTAAATTTCCAGTATTGACCAGAGAAATTGCCTGTTTTAGCAAGTTGTAATTTGTTGTTGCTTTTGCCATCATTGATTATATCCAGTGCTTTGCCGTCTTTTTGCCATTGTGTAGTGAGTCTGTACCAGTAGTTGGGGTCGATTTCACTTGGTGCAAATGCTTTTTCGGTCAAAACAGAAAAGTTGCTTTTAGCTACTACTTCTGTGCCACCATAGCCAAAATTGCAGATAAGTGCGCCGTTACTTGCAGTGAAGATTTTGCCAGGATGTGTTCCTGCACTTCTACCACCTCGGCTGAAAATTGCTTGCCCAACATACATTGGCTTTCCCTTTTCGCTTCCGCCCTTGAATGCATTGGCAGGAAGTTTATTGCCACTTACTGTTTCCCAGCTTATTTGTGTTGCGCTGTTGTGTACCAATAAATCATAGGTTTTTAGATATACTTCTTTTCCGCCCCAACCGATGTGGCACATATTTTTGACCACTTTACCAGGATGTGTACCGCCTTTATGTTCGCAGCGACATACAGGAAGTTTTTGACCATTCTCTTCTCCACCCATTACGACGTTTGCAGGTATTTTACCATCGTATTTTTTCCAAGAAAGTTGAGCATAAGCATTGCTATCGAATGCGAGAAATGCGAATAAAACGAATGCTAATTGAAAGAAATTTTTCATTTGAAATGAAAGTTTAAGGTTTGGTTATAAGGTTTATCACTCAAAAGTGATTTTTTACTAAAGACACTCTATTAGACTATTTTGAAAATCGGTTTCGGACAAAAAGGGAAATATTTTTACAAGATTTTTTTTTCGTAGAGATTTTTCTTGTGTAATCTGAAAGTTATACCTACACCTAATAGACTGCAATGGAGGCAAATAAAGAAGCAATGCCCTTTTAAGAACATTGCTTTGCTTATGAGAAAACTGTGGCGCAGTGATTCAAGATTTTTATTAATTCAAAACAAGATTTTTACTTTACGTTGGAAGATATTACTTCATAAATAGGTGTTTTCTTTGCATTGCCCTATTTGTTAAAGACACTCAATTAGACGAAAAGCCAAAGCCTCTTCCGACAAAAAAGGTTTTTTTTTTGAAAAAATGGAATTGAAGTTTGTAAAAGGTGGATCTTCAGTAAGATATATTGTTTGTTAACCCTGAAATGGTTTTAGCAATAGCATTGGGCAAATGCCCTGTGGGTCAAGTATAAATGTATCATCCTCTTTGCTTTCGCCCTTTTAGGGCTGGGATTTCCTTTTTTGCTTCGTAGGGTGTTGCCCCACGCTATTGCTTTAGCCCCTTTGGGGCATCTTACACATTTTTCTGCTTCTTAGCTTTATGGTTAAGGGTTTAAAAAAACTCGTTATTGATGGAAATAGCTAAAACAGGTAGGCATTTTAATTCTGATTCAATAATTCCTTATCATTGCACTTCAAAACAAAAAGCAAAATGATTTACCACATCAGCACAACAAAAGCTTGGGAAGCCCAAGCCGATTTAGATAACTACGAAGACCCCAGCCTGCAAAGCGAGGGTTTTATCCATTGCAGCAAAGCCGAACAAATCGAACCCGTAATTGGGCGTTATTTCAAAGGGCGCAATGATTTACTCATTTTGCACATTGAGCCAGAACTGTTGGAATCCGAATTGAAGTACGAACTTTCTACGGGTGACGAATTGTATCCGCATATTTATGGAAGCATTAATAAGGCGGCAATTGTGGAGGTAAAACCGTATTGATTTGCAGCATATTTTGGTTATATTGTAGGGATTTTCAGTGAAAAATGATTGGGCGATTTCTGAAACCGCCACCTTTCCTCTCAACTCTTTAAATTTTGAAGGATATGTTCCAAAATATCAAAAACACATCAATAGCCGTTACCTTACTGGTTACCATTGTCATC
>JBGCDY010000096.1:0-5467 GCA_045105835.1 Chitinophagales bacterium | reverse complement strand
GAACTTGAGGGCAAAATAAAAAGCTACATCGCTTTTTATAATGACCAGTTAGCTAAACCTCTTAAATGGAAATTTAAGGGGTTTGCTAAGGCTAAAAAATTATTCAATTTTATTGTTGAAAATTAATGAGGCGTTGCACTAGCAGTTCTTGTTCAAAAAAATACAATATATTTGCAGCCTCCAAAACTTCAAAATCAATGCTGCTAAATCTCACCAATCACCCTTCCCCAAGATGGCAAGCACTTCAATACCAAACTGCCATTCGTGAATATCAGACAATTATAGACCTGCCTTTTCCAAACATTCCACCGAATTACAAGGGGGAGGATATTACAGAATTGGCGCGTAGTTATCTCTACAAAATTCAGCTATTGCAGCAAAAACATCCCAAACTGACGGTACACCTTATGGGGGAATTGAGCTTTACCTTTTCATTGCTTCAAATGTTGTTGAAGGAAGGAATCGACTGTGTGGCGAGTACTTCGGAGCGATTGACAAAAGAACAAGCCGACGGCACCAAAACCATCAAATTTGAATTTGTTCGGTTTCGGAAATACCAATTGCTACAATAAAAAAAGTCTACGGTAGTTTTGAAAACTACCGTAGACTTTGCAGAAATACATCCAATTAACTGCTAAAAATATACACCTTTCCAATAATCAATTGTCCACCTCTCAAAGCCAATTTCCAATAGTACATACCAGAAGGAAACTTACTTTTGGGTAAGAGGTCAATGCGGAATTTCTTGGTTTTGGCAGACAATCGTTCTTTGACCAATCTGCCCTTGCTGTTTTCGAGAGTCAGAATGAGGTCTTTGTTGCTGCTCGTTTCCCACTCAAAATCAATGAAGTTTTCGGTAATCAATTGTTCCGAAATAGGAGCTTTCACCTTTAGTGAAGCAGCAGCAGCACCCGAACTGCGAAAAACCTGTTCTTTGATGGCTTTTTCGTAGGTAGGATTTGGGATGGCTTCTGCCTTCAATTGGTTGAGGATGCGTTCTATGTCGTCCATATCACCACTAATTGACTTATCGCTCATATCAAACGAGGGGTGAAGGCTGCTAACGTCGTAGTCCTCATCCTCTATTAGCGTGTATAAATCAAGGATTTCTGCGCTTGCCCAAGGGGATTGAAGCACATGATTGTATATGTTGTCAGGCAAATCATCCAACCTATTGAAGCGAATAGCCTCTGCATAAAGCATTCGTCCCAAAGTATTTAGTTCGCCATATTCATCGAAGTATGTTTGATTTGTTGTCATTGTATGAGTAGGATTTATAGAAGCATATTCAGGGTTAAAAAACTGGTTTTGACTATCAGTGAAAAATCAAAGGTGATTAGTGACTGGTCGATTGGTGATTAGTCATCAGTCACTAATCACCAATTTACCTTCCTATATGTTAGACGAAATGAGAACATACCTTCCGACATTAATTACCCAATTTATTTATTAAATTTTCAACAATCATTTCGGCATGTATCCGAGAATTTTCGATAAACCACTTAGTTGTTTTGTAACCACCGCATACAACTCCCGCCAGATAAACTCCAGCAACGTTGGATTCTTGGGTTTCTTCATCATAATGAGGCGTTTGGTATTCATTTGTTTGGAACTCAACTCCCAACATTTCTAAAAACGCAAAATTAGGCTTGTAGCCCGTCATTGCCAACACGAAATCATTTTCAATTTCGATTGTTCCGTCAGGTGTTTCTATTTCAATGTGTTTGGGGTGAATGGCAGTTACCTTGGAGTTGAAGTGCGCCTTGATAGAACCTTCTTTGATGCGATTTTCGATATCTGGACGCACCCAATACTTCACCCTTGATAAAATAGCCTCTTCCAAAACAACCATCGTAACATCTGCCCCTTTTCGATAAGTTTCCAAAGCCACATCAACCGCCGAATTTGCTGCGCCAATCACTGCAATTTTTTGACCGAAATAGGGGTGAGGCTCTGTATAATAGTGTCGAACTTTGGGCAAATCTTCGCCTGGTATGTTCATTAGATTGGGAATGTCATAAAAACCAGTAGCAACCACTATGTTTTTCGCTGTGTACTTTCCCTTTGAAGTGTGAATATAAAAAATATTTGTTCTTTTCTCAATGTTTTCTACTTTTTCATATAAATGAATTTTGAGTTTCCAACTCATTGCTGCCCTTCTATAATACTCCAATGCTTCGGAGCGAGTAGGTTTGGGAAGGTGCGAAATAAAGGGAACTTCTCCAATTTCCAGTTTTTCGGAAGTAGAAAAAAAGGTCATGTTGCTGGGATAATTGTAGAGGGAATTGACCAAAACGCCTTTTTCCACAATCAAATACTTCAATCCCGCTTTTTGGGCTTCAATACCACAAGCCAAGCCAATGGGACCTGCACCGATAATCAATACGTCTAACATAGAATGATAAAATATTTAGGGCTGCAAAAATAAGAATGTAATCGTTTTAAAATTACTTTTGTTGTAGATTTACGAAAAATGGTTTTTGCTAAATATGTGCAATGAAACTTCGGTAGCCTATCTGTTTGAAAATTAGATAGCTATTTTGCTAATCATTGTTCTTTTTAGTGAGACTACCTAAGTCTTTATAGACTCCACGAAAATTGCCTAATCCTTCAAAAAACAAAAACAACTCATGAAGACATCCACTCCTCTATTTGATTCTTTAGCGCACCCTACTTTGACTGCCAAATGGTTGGATAAAGAAAACGTAAATGCCAGCTTTGAAGCTTTACAAGAAGCCATGAAAACTGCCAATTTTAAAGGAGCCTGTGCGATTGGGATGGCAGGAATTGAAGAATATGAGCACAGCCGTTTTTTGAAGGAATGCCAAAAATACCCCAATTTGATTCCCATTGCAGGCTTCAAACCACCTATTTATCCATTCATCGAAAAGGAGATTGCAGCGATTGCAGCGATGGGCTTCAAAGGCATCAAAATCCATCCGAGATTTTCCAATCTAAATTTGATGGGGAATGAGCCTACTTTGGTCAAAACATTGCAGGCGGCAGCGAAGCACAATTTACCCGTGTTTTGGTGTACGTATATGCACACAGATTTGAAGTCTTACCCAACACAAGATCCTTTTTATTCTTTGGTCAATATTCTAAAACAAAGTGTTGATACAAAGGTGGTTTTGGTACACGGAGGAGATGTGGAGGTGCTGAAATATGCGGAGTTGGTGCGCTTCAATGATAACTTATTACTCGATTTATCGCTTACGCTTCAAAAATACCCTCAAAGCTCAATAGATGCGGATTTGCAGTTTTTGTTTCAGCATTTTGACAGACGTATTTGTATTGGCTCGGATTTTCCAGAATATACTTTGGAGCATACCCGTCAAAGGTTTGAAAAATTTGCAGCCAATCTTTCGATAGAAAAACGGGAGAACATTGCATGGAAAAATCTAAGCGGTTTTCTTAGAGTAAACTTGTAGAAATAGGTTCAAGAAAAAGACTTTCTCTGAAAAAAATGGGATGCAAAAAAGACGGAATTACATCCAATCTTTTCTAACTAAAAATTCCAAAATAACCGTTTCTTGTCCATCACTCAACTTGATGTAGTAGCGACCAGGAGCATTGATAGAGGTGTCTTTTAGACTTAGGGTAAATTCTGTACTGTTTTTAGGAACAATCGAAGTCCATACAGTTTTGCGTTGATTGTTTTCGACTACCAAGGACAAATCCAGAGAAGTAGGGGAGGAGAAAACGAGTGTTTTGTCTGCAACTGCTAAATCCCATTCCTCATTGGTTTTATTTATAGGAATGTTGTTTCCCCTATGAGTCGTAGACAAAAGGGATTGATAATTGGGAACAGGTCGAAACAAAGCCGCCAATTGATCCAATGTGTAATCCGCTTTGTTCAAAAGCCCCTTCCAAAGATTTTGAATCGAATTTGGGTTTTCTGTAGCATTTGCAGCTTCCAATTCTTCTTGTTGAATGACTTTTTCCAAAGACTTCAATTCGAGCATAACTGCCTTGTCGCCAAAATCTTCCATTCCAACCATGAAGTCTTCGAAATATCCTACCAGCTCTTCAAAACCTGAATCGTCGGATTTTAATTTTTCAAATTCTACCTTTTCCTTTTTAGTTAATTGCTTTGCAAAATACCGTTCTAAAAAGGATATATTACTTTCATTAAACATCGTTATACAATTTTCAATCGTTGGGAACTAATTTTCTTAAAATTTCCAGTCTTACGTGCATTTATTCTATTAGTTGCCAAAATTACGAATAGGTTAACCATTTGAAACAAAAAAAGCAAAAAATTACTTTAGAAGGTTCATAAATCATTTAACTTATTTGCCTTAATTGTGTTATAGACCAGTTTTCTAAAAGATTCCATACATCGGGACTTCATTACTTTTGCTACATTGGTACTTCTATAGTTTTGCTCCTCTGCAATATCTTTCATATTCATGTTTTTGTAATAATACATCACCAAAATATCTTGACAAACAAGGCGTAATTTTGGCAAGAGTTTCGAGATTAGCTTTTGTCTTTTTGTCAATGAATCGCTTTGGGTAGGCATTGCTTTCAGTTCTTTCAGACCTCCCAACTCCTCCTCTAAGCTGATCACTTTCAATTTTTTTCGTTGGTTTTGGCGTATGAAAATTTTGCGTCCTATAGCAAACAAATAAGTCTTAATACTGCTCCTCATTTCATCCAAGTGTCCTGCTTTTGCATTTTTATAGAGAGCCAAAATACTTTCCTGAAAAATATCCAGAGCCATTTCCTCTGTGCAAGCACTCTGCAGAGAAAGCCATAATATAAACTCCTTTCGATAGGCTCGATATAAGGACTCCAATGCTTTAGAATCCCCATTTTTTACCTGGTTGACCCAGTATTGTTTATTCTGTTCAAGTTGAGTGATATTATTCATTCTTACTATGTTTTTTCTCAAAAATAAACATCAGTGTCAATTAATACAAATCGAACCTTAGGGTTTGCATCTATTTGGTCATTAAGAGACACTCTCTATACTCCTTCCTGTCAGATATATATAGATTAAATAATAATAAATGACCAATATAAAATTTTCCTTAACTTTTTTAAAATCAAAAAAGTGTAAATATGAAAATAAAAATTTGTTTTTTTTTCTTCAAAAAATTAATCCCTTTCTAATAATATGGCACTAAGAGATGTTTACCAAAAAGAACAATGTAATACTACTAATAAACAGCCAGTATACCTGTACCTCTGCAAATCAATACGCCGAATATGTTCCCTATTGTCTTCCATACACAAACAGGAATATTTCATTTGTATCCACATCAGGTTGTTTATGCAAAAGCAGAACATAGAAAAACCCACATTTTTTTAATCAATAACATCAAAGAAGTCATCCCTTTGCCTTTCAATGAATTTGGAAAAGTATTGAATCCTTATGATTTTTTTTGATACACCGATCTTATTTGATAAACATTGAATGTATTTTGAATTTAAATATTTACAATGGAATTGTCAAACCCTG